>JAPDPT010000008.1 GCA_034506315.1 candidate division KSB1 bacterium
CCCATTCCGCCTTGCCTGAGCGCGCAGAGAGTCAATCATCCGTCGCACGACCCAGGCGCAGCTGTCCGGATCTTCTGGTCCCCGGGAAATGTATTGCGGGGAGGGGAAGCAGGCGAAAAACACGAGATCCACTCCCCCCTCTTTCAGCCTGGGGAGGTCAATGTGGCCGTCTTTGTGCCGCAGCCGAAGATCGTACCCCCTCAGCACTCGAAGCAGCACATCGTTGTGTCCGTCCGCCACCACGCACTGCGCGTGAAGTCGCCTCCAGTCGGGGCCCTGGACCACCGCACCGAGGAACCACACGCCGCAGGCAGCCAGACAGACAAGCCCACCCAGCCACCCAAGGGCGCGTAGACGTACCACTTCCCACCTCCAGGCTGTCTGAACCAAACCGGATTGTGAATGCGGGGCCAAATTAGGCAACATCACCCATCCGGTCAAGCCCTATCGGCAGCCCGACGGCGACGGCCAACGCTCGTCACCGATTCTGTGGGAAAACAGGAGCTGCTCGGGAAAGCACCCCCGTGCGGACCGCTTGACGCCGAGGACAAAAGAACGTATCTTGTTCACGTTAATCTACGTGAGTCCTTGCCCGCGCCTCGGAGCCGGCTACCTTTGGCCAAGAGAGAGGTGGACGAGTGAACGAAGATCCTATTGCGGCCAGGATCGCTGAGCTCGTACCGGTCCTCATGGGTGCCTTCCACGATCTCCGCCCGGAACAGGCGGAGGAGGAAGACCTCACCATGCGACAGTTCCAGGCATTAATGCTGGTCTACGCCCATGGCCAGCTGACGCTGGGTGAGCTCTGTACCAAGTTGCGGCTCGCCCCTTCCACAGGCTCAGAGCTGGTGGACCGATTGATCACCAAGGGTTACGTGAACAAATCCGGAGGACAACAGGACAGAAGACAGGTTCTATTGAGGCTGACAGACGAAGGGTTTCGCGTTCTCCAGGAAAGACGCCGGCTGCTCACGGAGAGATTGAGTCGGTTCCTTTCACACTTCACCCCCGAGGATCGGGAACAGCTGCTTGCCTCTTTCGAAAATCTGGCCGCCCTGATCCTCAAGTACGTCCCATCGGGCCAGGCTCCGTCCCCCCATGGAAGAGAAAAGCCCACCCCCTGAATCTGCCTTGGAAGGGCGAGCTTATCGCTCCTTGATCTCCACGTAGATGTCTCGCCTCAACTCCTGGACCCACTCCTCGAAGCGGCGCTGCCGTTTCGCCTCCAGGGCCATCGCCTCGATCTTATCCCAGTCTTTCTCCAAGGAGAGCGGCCGGGCCTCCTGGCGGTCGTTCATCTTAACGATGTGGTAGCCGAATCGGGTCTTAAAGGGGGCGGAGATCTCCCCCACGCGCAGGGTTTCCGCCACCGCTCGGAACTCCTGGGCCGACTCGGCGAATTTGTCCAGTTCGAACCAGCCCAGATATCCGCCCTTGGTCTTGGTCTCCTCGTCATCGGAGAATTGTCTGGCCATTTCCTCGAAACTGTCCCCGCCTTCCACGATGCGGCGGCGGATGTCCTCGGCTTTTTGCAGAGCTGCCCGCTCGTCCTCTGGAAGGATTGGAACTGCGATCAGGATGTGGCGGACGTTGATCTTGTCCCCTCGCTTGTCGATACATTGGATCACGTGGTAGCCGAAACGGGTCTTGACCACCTCGGAGATCTGGCCTGGCTGGAGGGCGAACGCGGCCTCTTCGAACTCAGGGACGAAGTCGCCGCGGCTGAGCAGGCCCAGCTCGCCGCCGCGCCCCGCTGAACCCGGATCCTCGGAGTATTGTTTCGCCAGGCTGCCAAAATCTTCCCCCTTCAGGATCCTGGAGCGGATTTCCTCGGCCCGCTGATAGGCTCTGCGGTCGGCCTCGGGTCCTGGCTTAATTTCGACCAAGATGTGGCTGATACTCACGCTTTCCTTCAAAGTCGGCAGGCTGTCCTTATGCGTGCGGTAGAATTCCTCCACTTCCCGCCGGGTCACCTTCAGATTGCGGAATTTTTCCTGCTGCAATCCGTTGATTAGCAGATTGTTGTAGATCTCCTCCCTGTAGCTGCGTCTTACCTTGGCAATGGGCTGACCGAAGTATTCGGCCACCTTGTCCTCGGAACCGAAGCGCTCGACCAACATCTTCATTTGCTGCTCGAGAAGCTGATCCACCTGGGCTTCGTCGACCTTAATGGTCTCGGCCCGAGCCTGGACAAGGAGGATCTTTTGAGCAATGAGATTATCGAGGGTGGCTCGCTTGAGGCGCTCGAATCCCACAGGATCCCGCGCAGGATCCAGCCCCGCCTGAAGCGCGAGGAGGTAGGCGCCTTGAACCACCTCCGACTGAAGGATGATCTCCTCGTCAACAACTGCGGCGATGGCATCCAGCACCTGCTCGCGCTGCGCCGTCGCCACAAGCGGAAGGAACAGCACGAACACTACGAGCCCGCCATGCCATCCGGACCATCGACCGTTTCCGAACATGGGCCTTTCCCTCTCCAACGTACCTCGTTGCCCGCTAAGGTGTGCTTCCCTGCCCGGCGGTGTCCGATCCGAGCAGAGCCTCATTGACCCAAACGTCGGTGCGAGAGGACAGCTCCTGGATGAGCCGACGATAGGCCTCTTCGTGCTTCCGTCGCTTGAGCTCCATTTCGATGCGCGGGCGCACCTCGTCCAGCTCGCGGTACGAGCCGGCAGGCGCTAAGGCAAGCACCTTAACCACCAGGAAGCCGTCCTCAAGTGGCAGCGGCCGCAGGAGGGAGCCCGGGCGTGCCGCTACGACCGCCCGCCGCAACTTCTCCGGGAGGTAACTGACCGGCACGAACCCGACATCGCCGCCCCGCTCCGCCAGAGGGCCCTGGGAATATTGCTTGGCCAACGCGGCGAAATCTTCTCCCTGGCTGGCACGATCGTAGATCTCCTGAGCGAGAAACCGCTGGCTCACAAGAATCTGTTGCACCCGCACCTCATCCTCGGTCCGCCGATAGGCGTCCCGGTTGGCCTCGTAGTACGCGCGGATCTCTTCTTCCGAGACGCGGAAGGTGTCGGGCAGGAGACGTTCCAGGGCCACATTGGCCAGCAGCTGACTTCGCAGCCGCTCGAGCTCGTGGTCGATCGCCGGGTCCTCCGCCAGACCCCTCCGGACCGCCTCCTGGGCTAACAACTGATCCTCGATCCAGTTCTGAACGACTCGCCGCAAGGCCGCGCGCTGCATATCCCCAGAGAGGGTGTCAGCCCAGGCAGTGCGCAATGCCCCAAGGTCCAGAGTAGCTGACCCCACACGGGCCAACACCACCCCCTCTGTCTGTTTTCGGCCGCACGCAGCCATCAGGATGCACAGGCCGGCCAGGGCGACCAGCGCACGGCCGGTCCCGCTCCTCCCTGTCGGCAGGCTTTTCTTATCGGCACCTCGGGGATATCCCCGCGACCGGGAGGACGTGCCCACCGGCCTGTGAGAACGCTCTCTGCCTGTGCCCGAACCCCGTGACGAGGAACCCTCACCGCAGCTGTCGGCCCCTTTTCGTATTCGAAGGGCGAGTCGATCCATCGGCCTGCTCCCGCTATTCCTCCCTGCCAAGCCGCGCAATCCGCTCGGAGTACACGACCACGGGGTAGCGCCGCCGGAGCTCGGCGCTCCACTTCGCCTCAAGCTCTTGGCGCTTGGCCCGGATGTAGGCGGCCCGGACCTTTGCTTTGGCCTCCTCAAACGAAGGCAAGTACGGTGGCTTGCGATCCACGACGCGGATCACAGAGAAATTGTTCCCCATCGGGATCGGTCCAGCGATCTGACCCGGGCGGAGTTGCAGCGCCACTTTCCCGACCTCGCCGTACATGTCCTCGCTGATGTAGCCAAGCCACCCGTTTTTCCCCTGTGTGATCGTGCGCTGGTTGTACTGCCGGGCCAGCTCCTCAAAATTCGCCCCTTTTCGCGCCATATCGGCTACGCGCTCAGCGAGGTCCCGATCGCTGCGAATGTAGATTTCCTGCACTTTGGCCTTCGCCGGCTCGAGGAACTGGTCCTTGTGGCTTTCGTAGAAGGCGCGCAGCTCTTCCTCGCCTGCGGGAACGGAGGGGCCGGTGATCTCTACAGCGTCGAACTTCGAGGCCACCAGAATCTCACGCCGCCGATCGAGCTCCTGCCTCACCTCGGGACGCCGATGGTAGCCCAACCGGAAGGCTTCCGCCGTGAGCACGCGGATGGAAGCGACGCGGAGGAGCCAGTCTCGCAGGTTTTGCTCTGTGTCCAGAAGGGGACGCCGGTACTCCTTCCGCTGCTCAATGTCCTGAACGAGGTCCCCGATGGTGTAGCTACCGCCGTCCCACCGGCAAAGCCAGATCGGAAGGTCCTCCGCACGAACGCGCTCCAGCTGTCGGGAGACGGTGATCTGGCGCCGTTGCGGGGCTTTTCCCGTCGAATCGAACGCCGTGCTGCGAATCCTGTCCATCAACAGGGCAATCCCCTCGTCATTGAAGCGCATCCCGTAGCGGCGGAAGAGCTGGTCGCGGAGGGCAAACATGGCGCTGTCGATCGCCTCGGCCCGGACGCGCAGCAGTTCCTCCTGGAGAGCCTGTTTCTTCGCCCGGAAGTCCGCTTTCGAAGGCTTCTCGTGGGCCTCGCACAACAAGAGATGCCAGCCTACGCGCGTGCGGAAGGGCTTGGAGAGTTGGCCGGGCCGCAGGGAGAATGCCACGTCGTAGAATATCGGGTCGAAGCGGCCGGTGCCGCGTCGAATGAAGCCCCAGTCACCTCCCTGGGAAGCGGTCTGGGCCTCATCGGAGTACCGGGCCGCCATCTCGGCAAAGCTGGCACCTGCCAGGATTTGGGTCCGGATGTCTTCGATCCGATTGCGGGCCTTCTCGTCCTGCGCAGCCGGCGCATCTTCGGCCACCCGCACTAAGATGTGGCGGATCCTCACCCTCTCCGCCTGCTGGCAGTAGTAACTCCAGAGGTCACGCTCGGTGATGAGCTTGTCGATCACCTTTTCCTGGCGGTACAGCTTATACGCCAGGTCCTTTTCCTGGGCGTCCACGTACGGGGCTACTTGGGGGTCTCTTTCGTAGCCCCTTCGCATCCCCTCCCGATACCTGAGCTTGCGTTCCACAAGACGTTGCGTGATCTCCTCGATCTGTCTTCGAGTCGGAGTCTCCCCCGGTCGCAGTCTCCCATGGTCCTGGAGTTCCCAGAGCACGTCAGAATAGCGTATGGGGATGCCTTGGACGGTGGCCAGAACCGGGTCGGAGCGTCGCGCACAGCTGCCTGCAAGGAGCAGGCAGAGGAGGGTCGCAAGCTTGGCTGTGACGAGATTCCGTTCCCATGCCTTCCAGACCATGGTCTGACTCCTGTCCTTTGGTGAGCGATTTTCAGGTAGCCATACGGGTCAGAAGATCGACAGCCTCCTCGGTGCGCGAGCGGCCATTGCGAAGCTCAATCCGAAAGCCGACCGCATCGGTCCCCACTAACTCTATGGGGTAATCGTTCTGCTGGAGAAGCTTCCTCAGGCGCGTCATCCATTCGGTACTGGTGGCTGCCCGATCTGTGTCATACCACCCGACAAGGCTGGAGCCGCGCAACTCTATCTTGGATAGGCCAAGTCTCGACCCCAATATCTTGATCCTCACGTAGTCGAGCAAATGACGCGCGGGCGGAGGAAGTTTCCCGAATCGGTCCTCCAGCTCCTCGCGGATCTCGTCCACCTCTCGCACGTCCGTCGCGCGGATGAGGCGCCGGTAGAATTCCACTCGCTCGTCGGCCAGGGGAACGTATTGCTCCGGAAGGAATGCGTCGACATCGGTCTCCACGCGCGTCTCGATCTCACTTGCCGGCACGAGGACCGGCTCCTGGCCCATCTCCGCCCGCAGCTCCCGTACCGCCTGATCGATAATCCGGCAGTACATCTCAAAGCCCAGAGCGTCGATGAAGCCGCTTTGCTCAGGGCCAAGGAGATTGCCGGCCCCCCGGATCTCCAGGTCTCGTAGGGCAATCTGGAAGCCCGAACCGAGCTCCGTAAGCTCCGCAAGAGCCCGGAGCCGCTCAATCGCCTCTTTGGTCAGGGTTTCGATGGGAGGCGTGAGGAGGTAAGCGTACGCCTTCACGTTGGAGCGCCCGACGCGGCCCCGCAGCTGGTAGAGCTGCGCCAGACCGAATCGGTCCGCCCGGTTGACAATGAGGGTGTTGACGTTGGGCATGTCCAGACCGGACTCAATGATCACCGTGGAGACCAGGCAATGGAACTTGCGGTCCAGGAAGTCCCGCATTACGCGCTCCAGTTCTCTTTCGGGCATCTCGCCGTGGGCCATCCCGAAATCGACTTCCGGGACCAGCCGGCGCAGCATTCCCACCATGGCCTGGATGCTCCGCACACGGTTATGGACGAAGAAGACCTGCCCCCCGCGATCCACCTCTCGGAGGATCGCCTTTCGAATCACCTCCTTGTTGAACGGGAGCACCTCGGTGTGAATGGGCAGACGGTCCCGCGGCGGGGTATTGATCACCGAAAGGTCACGAGCTCCCACCAGGGCCATGTGGAGTGTCCTGGGGATCGGGGTAGCCGACATGCTGAGCACGTCCACGGTGACCTTCAGTTTCTTCAGCTTCTCCTTTTGGCGAACGCCGAAATGTTGCTCCTCATCGATGATCAGAAGGCCGAGATCCTTGAAGCGCACATCGTTCGAGAGGAGGCGGTGCGTTCCGATAACGATGTCTACCTTGCCTTCGGCCAGGCGACGGAGGATGTCTCGTTGTTCCCGCGGCGAGCGGAACCGGGAGAGCACCTCTACGTTCACCGGAAACGGCTCCAGGCGGGTTCGGAAGGTCTCGTAGTGTTGCTCGGCGAGGACCGTCGTAGGAACCAGGATCGCGACCTGCTTCCCATCGGCGACGGCTTTGAAGGCGGCGCGCAAAGCCACTTCGGTCTTCCCATAGCCGGCGTCGCCACACACCAGGCGGTCCATGGGCTGAGGGCTTTCCATGTCCCGCTTCACTTCCTCAATGGCCTTCGCCTGATCGGGCGTCTCCTCGTACGGGAAGGATGCCTCGAGCTCGTGCTGCAGGGGGCCGTCGGGTGAAAAGGCGTGACCTGGCCGAAGCTTGCGTTCCGCGTTGATCCGGATCAGCTCGCGCGCGATCTCCTTGACCCTGTCCTTCGCACGCGCCTTGAGACGCTCCCACTCCACGCTACCCAATCGGCTCAGCTTCGGCTGTACCCCCTCCCGGGAGGAGTACTTCTCGATCCGGTCCATCCGTTCGAGAGGAACGTAGACCCGGTCGCCCCCTTCGTACGTCAACACAACGCACTCGCGCTCCGCCCCAGCGACGCGGATCTTCTGTAGCCCCTCAAACCGGCCGATCCCGTAATCGGCGTGCACTACATAATCGCCCTTGTTCAGGGAACGTAGGCGCCGCAAGGGCGAAAAGGGAACGAGGGGCTTGGCCGGCAAAGGACGCCGTTCCCGGCCGTAAAATTCGTGCGTCGTCAGGACGTGCAGCCCAGCCTGCGGGCAGATAAATCCGCGCTGGATGGGTAGCTCCACGACGTGGACACATCGCAGGTCGATCTCCTGCTCCTCGAGGATGGTCAGCATCCGGTCGCGGTGGGAGCGGCTTTCGCAGGCGAAGAGGATCAGGGGGTTAGCCGATGAAGCGCGGAGCCGATCGAACGCCTCGGCCAGGGCCCGGAAGTTTCCCCCGAGGGTCTCCTGGCGCCGGGAGCCGAGGTCCACCACAGGGTCTTCCTCGCCGTAGAGGCTGTAGATGGACGCCACGGAAAATAGGCCCATCATCTCGAAGATGCGCTCCGGGTCCTCGTAGCTCGGAGACGCTCCGCGATCCAGTCGCTCCAGGCTCTTCTCGCGCGCTTTGCGCATCTCCTCGCGGATCCGTGCCGGCTCGTCCAGGACGATCAACGCCTTTTCCGGGAGGTAGTCGAGGAGGGTGGCGGCACGTTCCGGGGTGGAGGCGGGGCTCGCCGCCGCTGGCGGGAAGATCAGAGCCTTATTCAGCTGGCGAAGCGAGCGCTGATCTTCGGGCCGGAACTCCCGAATCGATTCCACCTGATCGCCGAAGAACTCCAGGCGGACCGGCAGCGGAGCATGGGGTGAGTACACGTCGAGAATTCCGCCCCGGACGCTGAACTCGCCCGGCCTTTCCACCAGGTCTTCGCGCAGGTAGCCCATCTCGGTAAGCAGCTCGGGCAACGTCTCGAAGTCCACCACCTCCCCGACGTGGAACTCCAGGACCTGGCGAAGGAGGCGTCGGGGCAGGAGAAGCTTTTCGGCCATCGCTCGCGCACTGACCACGAGGGCCCGCACCTCGCCTCGACTGAGGGCCTGCAGGGCCTCGGCGCGGTAGCGGTTCACCGTGGCCGAAGTTCCCACCGACAGGCGGGATAAGGATTCGCTCTCCGGAAAGAAGAGAACGCCCTGCCGATCGCCGAGGAACACCCCGAGATCCTCGCGGAGCCAGGCAGCCTCCTCGTCGTTCACCGCGATGTACACAAGGGGCCTGCCCTCGTCCTCCGCCAGGGAGACGGCGAGCGCCGCACAGAGGGAACCGGCAACGCCACGAAATCCGACGCGACCCTCCGCCGCAAGTTTCGCCCGGCCGGCCTGGTAGGGCGGCGATCCACGGAGTCTCTCTTTTACGGCCGCGGCAACCATCTCTTGCCCACCGATCCTCCTCGAGCGGCTACACCTGGAGCATTTCCTTCTTCGCTCGCTCGATGGCCTCTCGTACGAACCCTCCTGCGGCCTCCAGGGCCATGCGGGCGCGCTCCGGATCCACGCCCGCCAGAAGCATCACCAAGGCTGTCTTGACATGACCGCCCGCTTCGATCAGGACCCGTTGGGCGGTATCGTAGTCCACGCCAGTCACCATCATCACCGTACGCTTGGAGCGCTCTTCCAGTTTGCGGGAGTTCATCTGAAGATCGACCATCATGTTCTCATAGACCTTGCCGAGCCGGACCATAGCGGTGGTGGTAATCATGTTGAGGACGAGTTTGGTAGCCGTTCCCGCTTTCATCCTCGTCGAGCCCATTACGACCTCCGGGCCGACGACGGGACAGATCGCCACGTCCACCTCGAGGTTCATCTCCTCCCTGGGGGTGCACGTAATGTAGATCGTCTTACCGCCTGCCTTGCGCGCTGCCTCGATGGCGCCGACGACGTAGGGGGTACGGCGGCTGGCGGCGATCCCGCAGGCAACGTCCCTGGGGCCGAAGCCCCGCTCGAGGAGATCCCGTGCCCCGTCCTCCCGGCTGTCCTCGGCGCCCTCTTGCGCCCGGACCAGGGCCGCGTAGCCCCCTGCGATGATCCCTTGCACCATCTCGGGATCCGTCCCGTAGGTTGGGGGACACTCCGAGGCGTCCAGGACGCCCAGGCGTCCGCTGGTGCC
Organism: candidate division KSB1 bacterium; assembly: GCA_034506315.1. Lineage (GTDB taxonomy): Bacteria > Zhuqueibacterota > Zhuqueibacteria > Oleimicrobiales > Geothermoviventaceae > Zestofontihabitans. Next base: position 9,370 of record JAPDPT010000008.1, read on the forward strand.
CGCTCCGATGTAGAACAGGCGTCCGCCCTGTCGAAAGGCCGAAACCACCAGCTCCACCGCTTGCGCAATATACGGGATTTCCTTCTCCACGGCGAGGGGGACTTTCTTGTCCTCGGCGTTGATTCGACGCAGAATCTCCACCGTGGACAAGCTATCGAGGTTCATCGTGTCGGGGTTCCGTCGCTCCGTGATCAGATTCCGCAGCTCCTCAAAGACGCCGTCGTCTTTTCGTCTAACGCGGTTGTCCATGTTCAGAGCTCACCTTTGCGGATCTCCACAATCACTGTACCTGGGGAGCCGGGCAGCGGGTGCACACGGATTTCCGCCGCGTCGGCCATCGTCTGCCGCACGGCCGCCGCCTCTCTCTCCGCGTCGCTTTGGCCTTTGTAGGCAAGCAGGCCACCGCCCCTCCGCAGGAGCGGGCCACCCCACCGCCATTCGGTGACCAGATCGGCCACGGCCCGAGCCAAGGCAAGATCGCAGCGGCCGCGCAAACGGCTCTGCACCTCGGGCTCCTCCGCCCGCGCTGCAATCACCTCCACATGGGAGAGGGCCAGGGTTTCCACCACCTCCTGCAGGAAAAGCGCGCGCCACCGCTTTGGCTCCACGAGGAAAAAGCGGCAGTCCGGGCGTCCAAGAGCCAGGGGCAGGCCGGGAAACCCGGCTCCCGAGCCGATGTCCACCACCTGGGCACCCAAGGGGAACTCGACCACCTTGAGGAGCGCCAGGGAGGGGAGGACGTGTTTTTCGACCCATCGGGACCGGTCACGCCCGGAGACGAGATTGACCCGCCCGGCCCACCGTCCGAACAGCTCGAGGTAAGCCTCCCACCACTTGTCGTTCCAGGCAAGGCCCAATTGCTGGTGCTCTTGCCGGACCCGTTCCACCTGGCTTCGGAGCTCTGGTTTCACGTGAAACGCTTCGGCCTCCTCAGCCCTCGCGCCGCGTCGGTAGTCCCTTCTCGAGGTACACCAAGAGCATGGCGACGTCCGAGGGGGAAACCCCGGCGATCCGCGCCGCCTGCGCTACCGACCGCGGGCGTATCTTGCTCAGCTTCTCCCGGCTCTCCATCGACAGGCCGTGGAGGCTCCAGTAGTCGATATCCGGCGGCAGCAGCTTCCCCTCCAGCCTCCGTAGCCGCTCCACCTGCTCTCGCTGCCGCTGGATAAATCCGTCGTATTTCGCCTCGATCTCCAGCTGACGCCCAACCTCTCGCCAGAGCTTCTCCGCGGCCCGGGTAAACAAGGGGTGTTGTGCCAGCGTCGGGATGCCGGCCAGATCGGCTAGGCTCACCTCCGGCCGCCGCAAGAGTTGGTACACCGTCACCGCCTCCTCCGGGACACGGGAGCCCCGTCTTTCCAGCACCGGTCGCACGTCCTGCGGTTGCAGCTTCGTCCGCCGGGCCCACTCCAGCGCCTCCGCGAGCCGGCGCTTCTTCTCCGCCACGAAGTGGAACCGTTCCGGCGGGAGCAGCCCCACGTCGTATCCCTTCTCGCTCAGGCGGAGGTCGGCGTTGTCCTGCCGCAGCAGAAGCCGATACTCCGCGCGCGACGTGAACATCCGGTAGGGCTCGTTCGTCCCCTTCGTGACCAGATCGTCGATCAGGACCCCGATGTACGCCTCAGATCGATCCAGGATGAACTCGCCCTCCCCCCGCAGCTTGAGCACCGCATTGATGCCGGCCACGATTCCCTGCGCCGCGGCCTCCTCGTACCCTGAGGTGCCGTTGATCTGGCCCGCAAAGTACAGCCCCTCCACCCGCTTCGTCTCCAGGGTTGGTTTCAACTGGGTCGGAGGAAAGAAGTCGTATTCGATGGCATAGCCCAGGCGCGTGACCTCGGCCCGTTCGAACCCCGGGACCGTGCGCAGGGCGCGGATCTGGATATCTTCCGGGAGACTGGTGGCAAACCCGTTGACGTACATCTCGTTCGTCGTTCGCCCCTCCGGCTCCACGAAGATCTGGTGCCGGTCCTTCTCGGCGAAGCGCACGATCTTGTCCTCGATCGAAGGACAATACCGGGGCCCGATCCCCACGATCAGCCCCGTGTAGAGTGGCGAGCGATCGAGGCCCGAGCGCAGAATCTCGTGCGTCTCGGGCGTGGTGTACGTCAGGTAGCAGGGTACCTGCTCCACGTCCAGCCTATCGTGCCAGAAAGAGAACGGCTCCGGCTCCGGGTCTCCGTCCTGCCGGACCATGGCCGAAAAATCCAGGGTGGAGCCGTCCACGCGCGGCGGCGTGCCCGTCTTCAGCCGCCCCGTTTCGAAACCCAGTTCCCGCAAGCACTCGGTCAGGCCCTCCGCGGGAAATTCCCCTGCCCTGCCCGCCGGAAAGCTTTCCAGCCCGATGAAGATCCGACCGTTGAGGAAGGTACCCGGCGTGAGGATCACGGCCCTCGCCTCGATCACGCTTCCCGTGCGGGTCCTGACCCCTACGACCCTCCCCCCTCGCACGATCACACCGACCACGTAGATCTGCTTCAGATGGAGATTGGCCTGCTCCTCCAGAGCCTTCCGCATCCGCACGCTGTACTGCAGCCGGTCGGACTGCGCGCGCGGGGACCACACCGCCGGCCCCTTCGAACGGTTCAGCATCCGAAACTGGATCCCCGTGTCGTCCGCGGCCAGCCCCATCTCCCCTCCCAGGGCATCGATCTCCCGCACCAGGTGCCCCTTGGCCAATCCCCCAATGGCCGGGTTACAGCTCATCTGCGCCACCGTGAACAGGTTCATTGTAGCCAGAAGGGTCCGGGCTCCCATCCGGCTGGCCGCCAGGGCTGCCTCACAGCCTGCGTGTCCCGCCCCTACCACTACTACGTCGTAGCGCTCATGCCATCTGGATTGTTCGCCCCGTATGTTCCACGTGGAACCGCTCATTTCCCGATGCAAAACCTCGCGAAGATCTCGTTCAAGATGTCCTCCGTCGTCACCTCCCCCACCACGCTCCCCACCGCTTCCATGGCCTCCCGCAGCTCCACCGCCACCACCTCGTACCCATATCCCCTATCGAGGCAGGCCAGGCACCGGTCGAGCGCCTCCCCCGCCCGGACCAGAGCCTGAAACTGCCGCTCACTCGTGACCAGCCATTCCTGCCCGCCCGCGTCGTCCTTTCCCTCCACCGTCTCCAGGAGCGCGCTCTCCAAGGCCCCCAGCCCGGCGCCCGTCTTCGCCGAAACCTCCACCACTCTCAGCCCCCCCACGTGCGGCCTCAACTGCCCGGGCTCGATCCTGGGCTCAAGGTCGACCTTGTTCAACACCACGATCAGATCCGCCCCGCAACTCGCTGCGCCCCGCTTCAGCGCCTCCCCTTCCTCGCCGACCGCCTCCTCCAACCCCGCGCTGGCATCGATCACCCAGAGGACGACGTCCGCTCTTTCAACCTCCCGCCACGTCCGGTCGATCCCAAGCACTTCCACCTTGTCCGCCGCTTGCCGCAGTCCGGCCGTATCCACCAACCGGAAAAGAACCCCGTTCAGGCTGAGCTCCGCTTCGATCGTGTCCCGCGTTGTTCCCGGAACCTCCGTCACGATCGCCCTTTCTGCACCGACCAAGGCATTCAGGAGGCTTGATTTGCCCACATTGGGTCGGCCCGCGATCACGACCCGCACGCCCTCCCACAGTCGGCGCCCGCGACTGTACGAGGCCAACCCGCGCCTCACAACGTCCCGGGCTCTTACCACCCTGGCACGAATCTCTTCCCGCGGTGCCAGCTCCACATCTTCCTCTGCAAAATCCAGTTCCAGCTCCACGCGCGTCGCGATCTCCAGTAGGTCGTTCCGCAACTCGCGGAGCGGCCGCGATAGGTTCCCCTGTAGTTGCCGCACGGCCGCCCGCAGTCCCGCCTCCGATCGCGCGTGCACGATACCCGCCACAGCCTCCACCTGCGTCAAATCCAGCTTCCCGTTCAGGAACGCCCGTCGCGTGAACTCCCCAGGCTCCGCTAACCGTGCGCCCGCCCGAAGGCATTCCTCCAGTACGCGCCGCACCACCAGCAGGCCGCCGTGACAGGCGATTTCCACCACATCCTCCCCTGTGTACGACCGCGGTCCCCGGAAGTAGGTGACCACGGCCTGGTCCAGCGGCACTTCCCGATCGTCCAGCGCAAACACCTCGCAGACGGTGGCACGCTGAGGTTCCCACTCTCCCACCCCTCGACCGGTGAGCTTCTCCGCGATGGCGAGGGCGTTCGGCCCACTCACTCGGACGATTCCAATCCCGCCGACGCCGCGCGGCGTGGCCACCGCAGCGATCGTGTCCGAAAGTTCTCTCATCAGGCCTGCAAAAAAAGTGGCCCCACCCGCTTTCCCCGCAAGTAGGGCCAAACCTCGGATCCGTACGAAAGCCGCTCAGACCTTCCGCCAGCCGCGCCGCTTGGGAGCTGCCTCACGCGGCTCCAGTTGCACGGCCTTTTCCGGAATCACCTTCTGCTGAACAATGCTGAGCACGTTGAACAGCGTGTAGTACAGATTGAGCCCGCTCGGGAAGGTGTTGAACAACAGGACAAAAAAGATGGGCATCACGTACACCATCGCCTTCTGCTTCGGATCCGTCACGGTCATCTTCTGCTGGACGAACATCGTGATGCCCATTACGATCGGCAGCACACAGACCCCCCTCCCATATAGAGGGAGGCTGAACGGAAGTTCCAGGACCGTATCCGGCTGCGACAGGTCCTTCATCCAGCCTACAAACTTCGCCCCCCGCAGCTCAATGGTGCTCCGGAATACGATGAATAGCGCGTACAGGAGTGGGAACTGCAGGAGGAGCGGCAGACATCCGCTCATCGGATTGATCCCATACTCGCGGTACAGCTTCATCGTCTCCCGATTCAGCCGCTGCGGGTCATTTCCGTATTTCTCCTTGAGCTCCGCCAGGCGCGGCTGCAGCAGCTGCATCTGCTTCATCGAGACGTAGCTCTTCCGGGTCAGCGGGTACACCACAATCTTGACCAGCAACGAGAAGATGATCAGCACCACGCCGTAATTCGGGACCAGGCGATGAAACCAGCGGAAGAGGATCAGGATGCCCTTGCTAATCGGTCGGATCACGCTCCAGCCGAAGTCCATCATCCGTTCGAGATCGGCTCCGTACCGGCGGACAATCGAGTAGTCGAGGGGACCCAGGTACACCCGAATCGTATGCTCTTCCCTCGGTCGCACGAGCGGGAGCCGCAGGGCAAAGTCGTAGAACTTCCAGTCCCCACCGCGGACCTTCCCCCTCCACCCTTTCACCTCGATCCCCTCCCCCTCAAGACCTTGCGGGATCAGGGCGACCGTAAAGTACTTCGTCCTCCCTGCGACCCAGCGCACTACCCCCGAAACGGCCTGCGATACCGCCCCGCTTTTTCCCACGTCGACCTTCTCCAGACTCTTCCCCAGGAGGCCGTACACTTTTGTGTACGAGGCGTCTTCGGCCACCCTGGCCTCGGAACTTGGGATCCCGCCTCCCCACGCAATCCGGTAGCTCTTGTCTGCGACGATCGTGTCCCAACCTTCCAGGCGGACCTGCATCAATATGTCGTATCTGCCTCCGTAAAGCGTCAGCATCTTGGAGGCCGCCCTTCCATCTCCCCACACGAGCCGAAACTCCAGACGTGCCTCCTCACCGTCGCTCACTGTCAGCGTGTCGGGGCCCTCAAACTCCCAGACCCAGCCCTTCGAGTCCACGGTGTCTAAACCTACCACGAACCGGAGCCCGAGATTGCTGGCCTCCCCATCGCCTATGAGCTCCACCGCCTGCCCGTCCGGTCCCCGGTAGTTCTTCATCCTCCAGGACACCAAACGAGCCCCGCGCGTGGAAATCTCACCCTGGTAGAGGGATGTGCGTACCACAATCCGCCGCTCCCTCCCCTCCGCAGGCGGCTCCATCCTTGCCGTCCCTACCTCCTCCTCGCCTGCCGCCATCTGCTCTCCCCCGAGGACCTGGAACCCTCCCTCCACCACAGGCTCTTCGCCCGTCCGCATCGCCACGCCGGCTTGCCCTGCCCCCGCGCTCCGCGGCGTCCCACGATAGAGCCATCTGCGGTAGAGATCTGTCTGCATAAGAATAAGGACTAGGCCTATGAGCAGAAAGGCCAGCACAGTCCGTCGGTCAAGGTCCATCGGTTCTACCTAACCTCCCAAGCTGGAACCTCTCCGGCACGGGGTCGAACCCGCCCCGATTCCATGGGTTACACCGGAGGACCCTCCACAGGGACAGCACCAACCCCCGCCATGCCCCAAACCTTTCCACCGCCTGTAGTGCGTACTCCGAACATGTGGGTTCGAACCGGCACGCGGGCGGTAAGGCATACCCGAGGGTTGAGCGGTACAGCACAATGGCGGCCCGTAGAGCGTCCTTTCCCAGCCTATGCCCGATCACGTAACTTCCTCGCCACTTCCTGGACATCACGAAGTACGGCCCCCCACTCCGTCGTCACCACCCCCGGCAGAGCCATTAGCACCAGATTCCCCGATATTTGGAACTCTCCTTGGACACGGCGGAACGCCTCTCGCAACCTGCGGCGAGCCCGATTTCTGCGCACCTTGGTGCGGATCCGCGCGCTCACCGCGAATCCCACCCGCAAGTCCTCTTCCCCGCGTTCCAACCACGCCTCCACCGCTCCCGACCGCACATGCTCGCCTACCCGGAAAACGCGCTCAAACGCAAACCTCCCCCGCAGGATGCGACTCTTGGGCAACCGCTCCCGGCTCGTTCCTCGCGCACGGCCTACCTTTCGTCGCTCACCGTCAGCCGCTTTCGGCCTTTTGCCCTCCTCCTCCGCAGTACATTCCGGCCCGCCCTCGTCCGCATCCTGGCTCGGAAGCCGTGAGTCCTCCTTCGTCGCACGTTGCTCGGCTGATAGGTACGCTTCATCGTCCACTCCTGCTCGTCCTCATCCGTAGAACGTACGCTCCGAACTCCTTGATCTTTTTGCCAATTAAGGTATCCCCCCGGTTCTTAAAAAGCAAGCGAATTTGCCCCCACACCCGCCTCGCAACCCTCCCCTCATCCCCCACATTCCCCTTGACGATGCCATCCTCCCGTGTAACTTAGTCCGCCGACCAGGGCCTGCCGTGGATAGGATGTGGATAACTTTCCTCTCCGGTGTCCGCCCCCGCTGCGGACACGCGCCGTCGGTACCTGTTCGACGCCCATAAGTAGTTGGAACACTAAAGCCTTACGCGGCGCAAAGAGCGAGCGCTCCTTCCATCGGCGGGTACGGCGGCCGCAAGCGTCGAGCCACAAACATCTGAATAAAGTGTGGATAACTTTTCCCGCCAGTCCCGGGGAGTTGGCCTATGGTTCCGCTGACCCAGCTTGATGAACCGTCTGCCATCTGGGATCGCTGCCTACAGCTGATCCGACCCAGTGTCAATGAACAGGCGTTTCACACCTGGTTCCGTCCCATCCGCGCAAAGTCCATCGACACCAGCGGCGCGGTGTTGCAGGTGCCGAACCGCTTCTTCCTCGACTACGTCGATCAGCACTACCGACCCCTGATAGCAGCCGCCTTGTCCCAGATCCTTGGCAGCGCCGTTCCCATCTATTACGAGGTTCTAAGCCCGGACGCCCCCATTCCTCCGACCCCGGTTCTCCTGCCCTCGCCCCCACGCGACGGTATCGACGCCGAGACCCAACTCAGTCTCCGCTTCACCTTTGACAACTTCGTCGAGGGAAGCAACAACCAATTTGCCCGCGCTGCTGCCCTTGCGGTGGCCCAATCTCCGGGGCGCACGGCATTCAATCCGCTCGTCATCTACGGAGGCGTTGGACTCGGGAAAACCCACCTCCTGCAAGCCATTGGCAACCACATCCGGAGCCAGGGAAACCACTGTCGCGTGCTTTACGTTTCCAGCGAGCGCTTCACCCTGGACTTCATATCCGCCATCCAAAACAACCGAGCGGCTGAGTTCAGCGCCCGCTACCGCTCCGTCGATGTCCTCCTTCTCGACGACATCCAATTCTTCGCCAATAAGGAGCGTACCCAGGAGGAGTTCTTCCACACGTTCAACGCCCTCTACCACCGTGGGAAACAAATCGTTCTCACCTCCGATCGCCCGCCCGGCGAGTTGAAGGGCGTCGAAGAGCGCCTCATTAGTCGTTTCAACTCGGGGCTGGTGGCGGACATCCAGCCCCCCGACTACGAGACCCGCCTCGCCATCCTCACGAAGAAAGCTGAGGAGAACGGCATCGATCTCGACCCAGCCATTTACGACTTCCTCGCCGCCCACGTTACCTCCAACATCCGGGAGCTCGAGGGAAGCCTGATCCGCCTCCTTGCCTACTCTTCCCTTACGGGCCAGGACATCACTCTGCGCATGGCCAAAGAGGTCCTCCGCGACATTATTCGCCCGAAGCAGCGTCGTCTGAGCATTGAGTTGATCCAAAGCATCGTCGCCGAGCACTACGGCATCCCCGATGACCTCCTCCGCGCCCGCACCCGCAAGCAGGAGATCGCCCACGCCCGACAAGTCGCGATGTACATCGTGAAAAAACTCACGAACGCCCCTCTCAAGACGATCGGCCTCCATTTCGGCGGTCGAGACCACACCACCGTCGTGCACGCGATCCAGACCATCGAGTCCGCTCTCGAGCGCGACGATTCCCTTCGGCAGGACCTGGAAGACATCGAGCGGAAGATTGAAATCGCCACGCTCTAACCCCTTTCCCCCAGCGCCCCTTATCCCCACATGGCAGTCCATGCCCTGTGAATATCTCTCCGCGTACAAACCCTTCGCCCTCCCCGCGCCCATCCGGTTTTCCCCACTCCCCGTTTCCTACCGGCTTATCCCCAGTCCGTCACCACCCTTTCCCCACACCTCAACACCCGACGTACCCTTCCCAGCCTCCTGCTTTTCCGTGCGCTACGACTCCTCGCCACGCCCTTTTCCACATATCCCCGACCCTACTACGAACTCTACTGCTTTATCCACCTTAAGCACTTCACAGGCTTGCCTGTTTTCCCACTCGTTTCTAATTTTCGCCTGCGACGTTTCTCCCACATCCGTCACAAGCTTACGGAGGCGGCCATGCGTTTCTTCTCAGATCGCAGCTTGCTGCTCAATGCCCTTCAGCGCGTGTACGGCGTGATCCCCTCGCGCTCAACCCTTCCCCTACTCCAAAACCTACTGCTGACGGCCAGCGATGGCCAACTTGAGCTCGCTGGTACCGATCTTGAGGTTTCGGTTCGTACGCGCGTTGAGCTCGACGTAGAGGAGCCCGGTGCGCTGGCTATTCCGGCGCGTCTCTTTTACGAAGTGGTGAGAGAGCTTCCCGAGGTGCGCATCGATTTTCGCACAGAGGGTCTTGAGCTGGTAGCGCAAGCACCCCAGGGCCTCTATCGCTTCCCCGGCGTACCGAAGGAGGATTTCCCAAGCATCGTTGTGCAACCGAGCGACGAAGGCGTCCGCTTCAAAACGGATTGTTTAGCCCGCATCCTGAACAAGGCCGTCTTTGCCGTCTCGACCGATCCCCTTCGGCTGGCTCTGACAGGCGTCCTTTTGCACTTCCACGATGGAGTCCTGGATACCGTCTCCACCGATGGGAAAAAGCTCGTGCGTCTTCAGCGCAGAGGAGTCGAGCATGCCTACTCCGATCTGCAAGCGATTCTTCCCACGAAGGCTGTCAACATCTTTCTACGAAACGCAGACGCCTCGGCCGACACGGTTGTGTATCTCGCAGAAAACCACGCCATTTTTGATCTCGGTTCTACGGTCGTGTACAGCAAGCTGATCGCAGCCAAATATCCGAATTACGCAAAGGTGATTCCCCTGTCCAACGAGTACACCATGGTCGCGGCCAAAGAGGACCTGACGGCGGCCATACGGCGGGTGTCTATCTTTGCGAGTGCCCTGGGCCGGGCAGTGCAGTTTTCTTTTCGGAAGGATCAATTGACTGTGAGCGCGCAGGATATTGAGTACGGAGGCCAAGGATACGAGCTCCTGCCTGTGGAGTACCATGGACCGGACATGGAGGTCGCCTATAACGGACAGTTTCTCTTGGAGATTCTGAAGCACATCGATACGGAACGAGTCGTTTTTCGAATTCAGGACGAGCAGACAGGCGCACTCATTCTACCCGAGGAGCAAGCGGAGGATGAGGAGCTGCTGATGTTGATCATGCCGATCCGATTGACCGAAAGTGGAGAAGCGTGACGTCGTCCGGGAACTCGACCGATGCGAGTAGTGAGGGCCCACCTTGTGAACTATCGGAACTGGAGAACCTGCAATGTAGCGTTCGCGGAGCGGCTGACAGTCCTGGTGGGTCCCAATGGGAGCGGTAAGACGAACCTTGTGGAGAGTGTTTATTTAGCAGCCTACGGGCGCGTGCTCCGGGGGAAGGACTCGGACGCCGTACGGTGGGGTGAAAGAGAAGCCAGCGCGGAAGTCCGCTTCCGAGCGGATGGGGGAACGGAGAGCATCGTACGTGCGCGGCTCTCCGCTTCCGGAAAAGAAATCGCGGTCAATGGGCGGGTTGTGGAAAGCCGGGGGGAGCTGGTGGGGAGGTTCCCGCTGGTCTTTTGCAGTGGCGCCGACGAGGAGATCGTGCGGGGTGAGCCCGAGTTTCGGAGACGTTTCCTCGATGCGCTCGGGACCCTCGTCAATCCCGAGTACTTACCGACCCTGAGGGAATACCTGCGAAGCGTGAAGCAGCGTAACCGCCTTCTTTTGCAAGCCGGCCAGGAGGGGCTTGGACGCGTTCGAGCCGGACTCGAGGCGTGGGATGAACAACTCGTTCGCCTCGGCGAGCGGTTGTTGCGAAAACGTCTGCGCTACCTCCAGGAACTCGAACCCTACTTCGCCGAGTTTTACGGTAAGCTTTCGGGCGAGAGCGCAGAGGGTCGTCTCGTCTACCTATCTACGGTTCCGCTGGGAGGAGGCGAGGTCGCGGAAAAATACCGTGCGGAGCTTGCTCGCCGCTCGACGGAGGAAAGGCTCCGCGGAATGACTCTGGTAGGCCCACACAGGGATGACTTCCGCATTGAGGTCGCGGGGATTGACTACCGCCGCTTTGCAAGTAGGGGGCAAGTGAAGCTGGCGTCGCTCGCCCTTCGCCTTGCTCAGGCGACGATGATCGCTCGGGCGAGGGACGAGCGGCCGGTAGTTGTGATCGACGATGCCTTCTCCGAGCTGGATGATGAAAAGGCAGGACGTGCCCTGGAGGCCTTGGCTGACTATCAGGTGATTCTGGCTACTGCCGAAGAAGCGCGGGTGGAGCGGATCTTGACGACCTGGAAGGAGCCAGTAGGTATCCTGCGTGCAGGGGGAGATCGCATTGTGGCGGAGGTTCGGCCGTGAAGCACTTACGCGAGTTCCTCCAGCAACTGATACGGGAAAGTGGCCTTGAGGCACCTCTGGAAGATCAACGGGTGCTGGATCTATGGCCCCAGGTTGTCGGGGAGATCGTGGCCGGAGTTACGGAGGCCGATCGGGTGGAAAACGGGATCCTTTACGTGCGGGTGCGCAATGCCACATGGCGGAGCGAACTATCTCTGGAGCGAGACAAGATCCTCAGGCTGCTCAGGGAGCGGACCGGCTGCCGGAACATTCGCGAAGTGAGGTTCGTGTGACAACTCCGAGCCCGGCGGCAGATTAGCTCGTGGTTCGGGAAGATGGGATGGGAGCGTATGGCGAGAAAAGTCGCTGAAGAGGAAGGATCTCCGCCTTCTGCGCCAGGGGTAGGAACGGAGGCGGCTGAGTACGACGCTAGCCAAATCCAGGTTCTGCGGGGCCTGGAAGCTGTTCGGCGCCGGCCAGCCATGTACATCGGCGACGTGTCCACCCGGGGTCTGCACCACCTCGTGTACGAGGTGGTGGACAATAGCGTGGACGAGGCCCTGGCCGGCTACTGCACCGAGATCGAGGTCGTCGTTCGGCGGGACGGTGCGGTCTCCGTCTGGGATAATGGCCGCGGCATCCCGGTGGATATCCACCCCACGGAGAAAAGACCGGCTGTGGAGGTGGTGATGACTGTCCTCCATGCCGGCGGCAAGTTCGACAAGAAGGTCTACCGGGTATCGGGCGGTCTTCACGGAGTCGGTCTTTCGGTGGTGAACGCCCTCTCCGAATGGCTCGAGGTCGAGGTCCGGCGCCACGGCAAAGTCTACTGGCAGAGATACGAGCGGGGGATACCGGTGACGCCCCTGCAGGTCCGGGGTACGGCCCACGACACCGGCACGACGGTCACGTTTCTACCGGACAAGGAGATCTTCAAGAAGCGCACCTTCAGCTTTGACGTACTAAGCGAAAGAATGCGCGAGCTTGCCTTCCTCAATCCCGGCCTACGGATTACGCTTCGGGACGAGAAAGAGCGAAGAGAGGCGGTCTTTTACTCGTTGGGGGGCCTGGAGGAGTTCGTTCGCTACATCGACGAGGGTAGGACGCCCATCCACAGTAAAGTCATCGTCATCTCCGGAGAGCGCGACGGGGTGCCGGTCGAACTCGCCATGCAGTACAATGACTCCTACAACGACAACGTGTTCACGTACGTGAATAACATCCATACGGTCGAAGGCGGCACCCATCTCATCGGATTCCGAACGGCTCTGACGAGAACTCTGAATCAGTACGCCCACAAGAACAACCTCATCAAGAACGAGGAGATCACCCTCACGGGCGAGGATGTCCGAGAGGGTCTGACTGCGGTGCTCAGCGTGAAGGTGATGGAGCCCCAATTTGAGGGGCAGACCAAGACGCGCTTGGGTAACAGCGAGGTCAAGGGCATCGTCGAGTCGATCGTCGGCGAGGGGCTGGCCCGTTTCCTGGAGCAGAATCCCTCCGACGCGAGGAAGATCATCGAGAAAGCTCTCAGCGCTGCGCACTCCAGGGAGGCCGCGAGGAAAGCCCGCGAACTGACCCGACGGAAGAGGGCCCTGGACACGGCGGGCCTCCCCGGAAAACTGGCTGACTGCTCACTTCAGGACCCCGAACATACGGAATTGTACCTTGTCGAAGGGGACTCGGCGGGAGGCTCAGCGAAACAGGGGAGGGACCGCCAGTTCCAGGCGATCCTGCCGCTAAAAGGGAAAATCCTGAATGTGGAGAAGGCCCGCCTGGACAAGATCCTGTCCAACGAGGAGATCCGTACCATCGTGGCCGCTCTGGGGACGGGCATCGGCAAGGATGAGTTCGATCCTTCCCGTCTCCGCTACGGTAAGATCATCATCATGACCGACGCGGATGTCGATGGCTCCCACATCCGAACGCTCCTCCTGACCTTCTTCTTCCGGTATATGAGGGAGCTGATCGAAGCAGGCAAGGTGTACATTGCGCAGCCGCCTCTCTACCGCATTCGGAAAGGCAAGGAGGAATACTACGCCTACGACGACGACGAGCGCGATGAGATTTTGGAGAAAATCGGCCGTAATGGGGTCGAGATTCAGCGCTACAAGGGTTTGGGGGAAATGAACCCCGAGCAGCTCTGGCGCACCACAATGGACCCCGAGCGCCGCACCCTCCTCCAGGTGACCATAGAGGAGGCATTCGAAGCGGACCGCATCTTTTCCACCCTTATGGGGGACAAGGTGGAACCCCGCAGACGATTCATCGAAGAGAACGCCAAGTACGTCCGGAACCTGGACATCTGAGGAGACCGAGAACCACAGCCACGTCTTTCTTCCCCGAGGTACGCCTTGTGGGACAGGAGCGCGGTGAGGTCAGTCGAGGGAGAAGAGCAACGTGAACGAGAGGGTTGAGCGAATTATCCCCGTCCTCATCGAAGAGGAGATGAAGGACTCCTACCTGGCCTATTCGATGTCGGTGATCGTGGCCAGGGCGCTGCCGGATGTGCGGGACGGCCTCAAGCCGGTTCACCGCCGCGTCCTGTACGGCATGCTGGAGCTTGGCCTGCGACCCAATGCCCCTTACAAGAAGAGCGCGCGCATTGTCGGCGAGGTCCTCGGCAAGTACCACCCGCACGGGGACGCGGCCGTGTACGATGCGATGGTGCGCATGGTCCAGGACTTCAGCATGCGATATCCGCTGATCGACGGGCAGGGCAACTTCGGTTCCGTCGACGGCGACAATCCCGCAGCCATGCGCTACACGGAGGCTCGTCTTGCCCCCATCGCGGAAGAACTACTGCGAGATCTGGACAAGGACACCGTCGATTTCGTTCCGAATTTCGATGAGACGCTGAAGGAACCGAGCGTCCTTCCCGCTCTTCTGCCCAACCTCATCGTCAACGGCTCCTCCGGGATTGCCGTAGGGATGGCTACTAATATCCCGCCGCACAACCTCGGCGAGGTCGTAGATGCCCTGGTCGCCCTGATCGATCATCCAGACCTCACCGTCGAGGGGCTGATGAAGTATATCAAGGGGCCCGACTTCCCCACCGGCGGGATTGTCTACGGCATAGAGGGGGTGGACGAGGCCTATCGCACGGGGCGCGGCCACATCACCGTCCGTGGGCGTGTCAGTGTCGAGCGAGGTAGGGGGGGCCACCAGAATCTGATTATTACCGAGTTGCCGTATCAGGTCAACAAGGCCAATTTGATTGAGCGCATCGCCGAGCTTGTGCAGGAGCGCAAGCTTGAGGGGATCTCCGACCTGCGGGACGAATCCGACCGGGAGGGGATGCGCATCGTCGTAGAGTTGAAGCGGGATGCCCAGCCCGAAGTGGTGCTCAACCAGCTCTACAAACACACTCCTCTGCAAACCACCTTCGGGGTCATCATGCTGGCCCTGGTAGACGGGCAGCCGCGCGTGCTCAATCTGAAGCAGATTCTTCAGCACTTCCTTGACTTCCGCCACGAGGTTGTGGTTCGGCGCACCCGGTTTGAGCTGGACAAGGCCGAAAAGCGGGCTCACATCCTGGAGGGTTACCGCATCGCGCTGGACCACATCGACGAGGTGATCGACATCATCCGCCGCTCGCGCACGCCGGACACCGCGAAGAAGAACCTGATGAAGCGCTTCGGACTCAGCGAGGTCCAGGCTGAGGCCATCCTCGATATGCGTCTGCAGCGCCTCACCGGGCTTGAGCGCCGTAAGATCGAGGAGGAGTACCTCGAGACCATCCAGCTCATCGCCAAACTGAAGGCCCTCCTGGAGAGCAAAGCGCTTCGGATGCAGCTCATCAAGGAAGAGCTCCTACAACTGAAGGCCAAGTACGGTGACGAGAGGCGCACGGAAATCGTCGAGGAGACCCGCGAGTGGACGGTCGAAGACTTCGTGGCCGAAGAGGACGTCGTCATCGCGGTCTCTCACAAGGGATTCATTAAGCGTTTCCCCGTATCGAGCTACCGGCGTCAGGGGAGCAAGGTGAAGGTCTCGGACCTGGAGGACGACTGGATCGAGAACCTCTTCGTGGCTTCCACGCGCCACCACATCCTGTTCTTCACCGATAGGGGCCGGTGCTACGGGCTGAAAGTGCACGAGATCCCGGAGGCGGCACCCAGTGCTCGAGGGCGCGCATTGGCCAATCTCCTCGAGCTGGAGGAGGGTGAGCGCGTGGCGGGTTCCTTGGCCGTCCGCGAGTTCGCCGAAGGGCTTTTCGTGCTGATGGTTACCGCCAAAGGCACGGTGAAGAAGACGGAGCTGGCGCAGTTTGCGCGACCCCGGCGGAGCGGCGTCCAGGCCGCGGCTGTGGAGGAGGGCGACCGCCTGATGGACGTGCGCCTCACCGACGGAAATCAGGACGTCGTGCTGGTGACCGCCGAGGGCAAGGCCATCCGCTTCAGTGAGCGCGAAGTTCGGCCTATGGGGCGCACAGCTACCGGGGTAAGAGGCATTAGCCTGAGCAAGGGGGACAAGGTGGTCGGGGTGGCCACGGTCCGTCACGGCGGCCGCATCCTTGTGGTGAGCGAGAAGGGCTGGGGCAAGGCAGTTGACCTGGATAGCTACCGCCGCACCGGGCGCGGAGGAAAGGGGCTCATCACTGCGCGTACCACGGCCCGGACGGGCAAGCTTGTTGGGGCGCTGTCCATCACCCCGGAAGACGAGATCATGGTGGTCACCACGGGAGGGAAACTGGTGCGCATCCACGCGCGGGACGTCCGGGTGATGAATCGCGACACCCAGGGAGCACGTCTGGTCCAGGTCGAGCCCGGTGAGACGGTGGCTGACCTTGCGCGAGTGGTGAACGGAGGCTGATTTCGATCGGGCGGAGCGGCCGTCAAAACGCCCTGCCGAGGCTCAGGTACCAGGTACTTTCCCCGCGCTGGGTGCGTCCGTAGGCCACCGTGAAGGGACCCAAAGGGGTGTCTGCGGCGAGGTAGCCGCCCAGGCCGTAGAAGAGATCGCGCGAGCGCACGCCCGTATTGGTTTCCCAGGCCGCGCCCCAGTCCAGGCGCACACCGCAATACCAGTCGGCCCCGACTCCCCACGGGAGCGCGAAGCGATACTCGAACGACGCCTCGAGGAAGTGCCGACCCCGCAGTTCTTCCTCGCGAAGCCCAAAGAAGGAGTCAAGACCGCCCAGAACGTACTGCTCCGGGAAAGGGGTGGTGAGGTCCGATACGCCCCACGCCAGCCGCGGGTGGAGCGTGTGGCGGCCTCGCGTGAAGAAGCTCTCCATCACGGAAGCGAGCTTGGTGTACGAAACCTCGCTGGTCAGAAAAACCCCCGACGAGTACTCGTAGAACCATTCGTGCCGCTTTCCGGTCCGGGCAAAAGGGATGTGGTCTCGCGTGTCGACGACGGATCGAAGGCCGATGGTGCGGAGGTCGTAGCTTCCCGTGGGATAACCTGAACCGGAGATGCGATCGAGGTCTGTGTTCTGCCAACGGACAGAGAGCCAAACTGTCCCGAGGCGCCGCATCTGCTGCCCAAAGGAGAAGGCAAGACCGGATTGGTTGCGCCGGTACTCACCAGCGCGAAGGCCCCTGGCGTAGGTGAAGTGGCGACCGGTCTCCCAGTACGCCCTGAACTCGGAGGTCAGGTAGCTACGGAACAGGCGATCTACCCGGTATGATGCGTGGAGGGCCTGGTCGCGTACCCCATAGATTCCCGTGATCGTGAAGGGATTGCCAGCGCCCGCAAGGTTCTCGTCCGCATACTCGGCAAAGGCCTTCCCGCGTCTTTCAAGATCGTAGCGGGCCCCGAAGCGGAGGAGCCGTGGACTTCGCTCTTTGACGCGGAGGGCGACTTTGTACCCGTTCTTGCCCTCGAGAACCGAAAGGCCAACCCACTCGAAGAGGCCCGTGCTGTAGACGTTCGCAAGGCCCTCGAGGGCGTGGTGTAACCGGAAATATTCGCCCTGGTGAAGGGGAAACTCTCGCAGGAGGACAAAGTCCCGGGTGCGCCTCGTCCCCACGATGTGTACGTCGGCGATCCTCCCCGGATGGACGTGAAGAACCAGCTCCCCCGAGAGGGCATCGTAGATGGCCGTGTCCACGCGTGCCAGGGCCAGGTCCTGTTCCCGGAGCGCTCGCAAGGTCGCTGCTACCAGCTGCCGGAACCGAGGGTATGAGAGGGTCTTGCCCTCCCATCGTTCCCGCAACGGGCCGAGCAGACTGTCAAGTCCCGGGTCGCCCGTCCATCGGATGCGGGCGACGATCGGTCCGGGCTGCGCATCGAGGCGAAGGGTATCGCCGACAAGCTGAAAGGAGGCGCTGACGTAACCGGAATCGACAAGGTTCGCCAGGGTGTGGTAGATCCTCCGAACGCAGGGGTCCCCGACGAGGTCCGCGCCCAGCCTCTGAAGGTCCCCGGGGTGGCAGAGGACGACCCGCACGCGCAGTGTGCTGTCCGGCCGGAGGCTCCAGTGCTGACGAATCAGGGAGTCCTCGAGGCTGCGGTAACGCTGCCGCACCTCATCGACGTAGGCGAGGCCGAGGTCGCAACCGCTCTGGTAAATTCCCTCCAGGTTGCGGAATTCGAGCGCGGTCTGGTCCCGGAACGGCACCCGGATGGCGACGTCCGCCTTCTTGAGTTGCTCCTCGTTTCGGCGAAGCTGCATGATCGTTGTTACCTGGTCTGCCATCTCCCACGGCAGATCCAACTCCTGGGGGCCACGCAAGGGGGAAGTCGTGTCGATGGCGATGACCATGTCGGCGCCAGCTTTTCGGGTCTCGTCAACGGGGATGTTATCGACCAGCCCGCCGTCGACGAGCATGGTGCCGTTCCAGTCCACGGGCGAAAAGAGCAGAGGGATCGAGGAGGAAGCGCGCATTGCCTCCGCAAGGTCGCCGGAGGAAAGGACCACGGGCTGCCCCCCGATGAGGTCCGTAGCAAGAATGCGGAGACGGACCGGATACTGGTCGAAGGACTGAAGGCATCCGAAGGGTGAGCGCAGGGCCAGGGCAACGAGGGTGAGGGTCAGACGTTGGCCTGGAGAAAGGGCCAGGGGGATATCGGGCCTGAGGGACGACTCTTCCAGTCGGAACTGGATGATGTGACGTTCGCGCTCCAGTTTCTGGCCGAGGAACAGTTGCGTCCGAGGAGGGCGGTCTTGCAGGATCTCGCTCCACTGAATCTGGCGCGCCAGATCCCACAACTCATCGGGATCGAGGCCCGACGCCAGAAGCCCCCCCACGATGCTGCCCATGCTGGCTCCCGCCACCACGTCGACAGGCAGACCGCTCTCGAGCAGGCATTTCAAGATGCCGATCTGGGCAAGTCCCCGCACTCCTCCACCGCTGAGGGCGACCCCAACTTTGGGCCGCAAGGGGCGCTCCAGCTGGAGGCCTTTACAGTAAACACCCAGTACGGTGTCCCCCAAGGAAACGGTCGGGAGGCTGTAGACCGGCTGCGCAGCGGCGGGTGCGCCCGAGCTCCGGAGCGCGAGCGCCGCCACGGTCAGCAGCGCCCGCAGCCTCGCCCTTGCGTGTTTCCCGAGAGGGCTTTGTTGTCCCACTTCTTGCTGACCTCCGTCAGACGCGTTCACCGAAGAGGACAAACCCCCAGCGCGATCCGGCAAGGCCTTGGCCCTTTGTGCTTAGGCCTTTTCAATGTACGGAAAGCTGTGACCTGCTGCAAGCTGCCACTCCGGGCTGGAAGTCGGGAAAAGCCGTGGCGGCAAGACCTGTTTCCATCTCCCCTGGTTCCCCGGACCGGGGAAAGGCCTCGGGCTGAATTCAACTTGGAAAAGGGCCGCGCTATGGTAAATTACGAGGAGGGCAAGGCGGGGAACAAAGCCGTGCCAGGCGAAGGTAACAAGATCGGGCGCCGCGTGACGGGAAGCGGCCTGGCTCGAGGCGGAGAGGCTGGCAATGAGAGAATTACTTTTGCCGCGACGTGCGTTACTGATCGTTTTCAGCCTTTGGGTAGGGGCAGGTGGCTGTGCCTACCATCGTGCTCGGCTGACCGTACGGGAACCCAGGGCGCCGCGGGCTGCTCATCCCCTCGCCCTGCACCACGTGTTCCAGGGCGCCCTCTTCGAAGCCATGGGGGATCCGGCATCCGCTTTGATTGAGTACCAGGAAGCCCTCCTCTATGACTCCACCTCCAGCGCCATCTACCAGGCGGTCGCCGAAAATTACCTGCGGCTGCGTAAGCTGACGAGCGCGGTCCGGATGCTTGAACGTGCTGTCGAACTCGACAGCGAGAATACAGAGGCCCTTCGTCTCCTCAGCGATCTTTACCAGCATGCGCGGAAGTACGACCGCGTGGAGTGGGCGCTGCGCCGTCTCCTGGCCTGCGAGCCTGATGATCCGGATGTCCTGCGCAATCTTGTGGCGCTGCTCGTGGCGCAGGGGCGCGTTGCGGAGGCCATTGAAACCGTCCGCGCCGCCTCGGAGAAGGTTCCATTCGGCGCAGAGGACTTCCTCGGCATCGCCGAGGTGTTCGCACGCCAGGGAGCTATGGATCAAGCGCGCTGGCTGGTGCAGCAGGCGATTCATGTGGATCCGGATAACGAAAGCGCGTACATGGAGATGGCCAATCTTCAGATCGAGGCGGGGGACACCGTCGGAGCCCAGGTCTTGCTGGAGAGGGCCATTGCTCAGCATCCCGACTTTCGCGAGGCCCGGAGACGGCTCCATGACGTGTACGTCATGCAGGGCAACTGGCACGCCGCCATTCAGCTCCTCGAGCAGGAGATAGCGGAAGATTCCACGGACCTCGACGTTTGGCTCCAGCTGGGCAGGCTCTACGTCCAGCACGGGGATACTGCGCGAGCCGAGAGTCTCTTCACTGAGCTCGTCAGCCGATTTCCAGACAGGTCCAGTCCTTACATCTCCCTCGCTGCACTCCATGTGGCCCGGGGGGATAGCGCGGCCGCCATTGAGGTCTTGCGCAGGGGACTGGAGCGGGCGTGGGACGATGAACTCGCAGATCGTGCCCGGGATTTGCTGATCCGAACGAAACGGAGCAGCGAGGCCCTGGACCTGCTGCAGAAGTGGGTCGCAAGGGATTCGACCCGGATACCTCCTCGCCTGTATCTGGCCGATCTCTACCTTGCAGTCGGCGACACGGCCGAGGCCGAATGGGAGCTGCGCCGGCTGGTGGTCAGTTTCCCCCAGGACTGGCGTGGGTACTTTGCGCTGGGGAGATTGTTCTACCTCCGATCGATGTGGGGAGAGGCCTTGCGGTACCTGGAGCGGGCGCGGCAGCAGGAGAGCGACTTCGTCGGGACCTGGATCCTTTGCGGCATCGCCTACCTGCGCCAAGACAGCCTCTCCCAGGCTGAGGCGATATTCCGGGAAGCGGCCAGCCGGTTCCCGAATGAGGCCCAGCTCCACTTCCTCCTCGGGAACACCCTGATGCGTCAGCGGCGGCCTCAGGAGGCCGTGGAGTTCTTCGAGAAAGCAAGCCGTCTTGATCCCGATGACGAGGATTTTCTCCTCGGCCTTGCCGCGGCCTACGACGAGCTCAGGCAATACGATCGGTCGGACTCCCTGTACAGGCGCTTGCTGGAGCGCAATCCAGACCATCCCACGGCTCTGAACAACTACGCCTACAGCCTCTCGCTGCGCGGCGAAAGACTGGAGGAAGCTTTTCAAATGGCCCATGAGGCTCTCCTGGCTGAGCCGCGCAACGGTGCTTTCTTGGACACGATGGGCTGGATCCTCTACAGGATGGGCCGTTACGGCGAAGCCCTGGAATACATCCGGAAGGCCTCCGAATTGCGCAGTGACTCGCCGGAGGTCTTCGAGCATCTGGGAGAAGTCCTGGAGAAGCTTGGGAATCTGGAGCAGGCCCGGCAGGCCTGGCAAAGAGCCCTGGAACTCGACCCCACGCGAAGACACCTTATGGAGAAGATCGAGGGCCGATGACGCCGAAGCGGGGGATTTTTCGTGCGCTCCCGTTGGCAGTAGCCGCTGGAACGCTGTGTGCGGGATGGATTCAGGGTTGTGCCTCCCGCGGGCCGGGTGTCCAGCTATACGAACGGATGCGGTGGCCGGAGATCTGCCGCGCTCTTGAGGCACGGTGGGACGGATTCCTCTGCCTCGAGACCCAGATCCGGTACTCCGCGGAGACGCCCTTCGGCAATGTCGGCGGGTACGGCCGCCTTGCCTACGACAGCAGCCTGAAGAAATGGGCGGTGGAGCTGCGCGGTCCTCTCGGTGTTTTGGTTCTGTGCGGCTTTGCCAGTCCGGAGACGTCGTGGGTTTACATCCCGTGGGAGAATATGCTTTACGTTGCGGGTCGGGCCGAAGCCCTGCTCTTTTGGACCGAGGGGATCAGCAAGGTATGGCTGGCTGTGCTTGGACGCTGTCCGCTGGGCTGCCGCGACGAAGTTCGTCTGATGCGTCGGTCCAATGAGCTGGTCGTTGTGGAAACCGGGCCCTCAGGGCAGGTGGTCGGGGTGCGGTTGGATCCCAAGGGGGGAGATCTGTTCCAGCTCGGATGGCAGTCCGATCGGACCGGCTTGACGGTCCATTACGAAGGTTACAGGACGGTCGGGGGTCAGCGTTTGCCAGGTCTGGTGCGTATCGAATCGAACTCCCCGCGGGCTCGCATCGCCGTCTCGTTGGTGGAGCCCAGGGTGAACCGGGCCATCAGCTGGTCGCGTTATCGTTTCCGGGTTCCGCCGTCGGCCCGCCAGGCCTCCTTCCATGAGCTGGCGGAATTCTGGAGGTCCTTCCAGGGAGGGTAATCCCGTGCGTTCGGGTCGATCGGATGTCGATCTTTCCATTCTTGTGCCCCTTCTGAACGAAGAGGAGTCGCTCCGTGAACTCCATCGGGAGATTACCGAGGCCCTGACCCCCATGGGCCTGAGCTATGAGATCGTGTTTGTGGACGATGGATCCACGGATGGGTCGTGGGAAGTCCTTCGCCAGATAGCTTCGGAAGACTCGCACGTCCGTGCCTTCCGTTTCCGACGAAACTTTGGGAAATCGGCGGCTTTGGCTTGTGGGTTCCGGCAGGCACGCGGCAGGTACGTCGTGACGATGGACGCGGACTTGCAGGACGATCCTGCTGAAATCCCGAGGTTGATGGCAAGGCTCCAGGAGGGGTGGGATCTGGTCAACGGCTGGAAGCGCAAGCGGCGTGACCCCTGGACGCGGCGGGTGAGCAGTCGGCTTTTCAACTGGGCGGCCTCGTGCGTGGCCGGACTGCGGCTACACGATTTCAATTGTGGCCTCAAGGCTTACCGGAGGGAGGTGATCGAGGCCCTCCCCGTGTACGGGGAGTTGCACCGGTTTCTCCCCGCGCTTGCCCACTGGCAAGGATTTCGAGTGACGGAGCAGGAAGTTCAGCATCGGCCGCGGCGATATGGCCGCAGCAAGTATGGCCTGGGCCGGGCCAAGCGCGGCTTTTTCGACTTGATCACCGTGCTCTTCCTCACGCGCTACGGCAAGCGCCCCTTGCATTTCTTCGGTGTACCGGGGCTCCTATCGGTGCTGGCCGGAGCAGGTCTTCTTGCGTACCTTGCGTACCAGCGTCTGTTCGCCTCGGTTTATCTCAGCAACCGCCCCCTGTTGTTCCTCGGTCTCCTGCTCGTCATCGTGGGCATCCAGTTTGTGTCGATAGGCCTGATCGGCGAGATGATCACGGAGATGCAGCGGGAGCGGATGCCCTACACGATTCGCGAGTCCCTGGGCCCCACCCAGAGCGACGAGCCATGCGGTTTGTCTTGATCGGACCCGCCTACCCGCTTCGCGGCGGCATCTCGCGTTTCAACGCGCGTCTTTTCCGCTCCTTGCGTTCCCGAGGACACACGGTGCTCGCGCTCAACTTTCGACGCCAGTACCCACAGATCCTCTTCCCGGGACGTAGCCAGGAGGACCCCAGCCCTCCGGACGAGATGCTTTCCGCGCCTCGAATCCTGGATTCTGTCGGGCCCAGATCGTGGTTCCGGACGGCTCAGGTGGCAGCCCGTTTTCGACCCGACGCCGTAGTGTTCCATCACTGGATGCCTTTCTTCGCTCTGGCCTACGGAAGCGTGGGGGCCTTAGTGCGCCGGACCTGCAAGGCCCCCATCGTCTGGATCTGCCACAACCTCACTCCCCATGAACGCCAGCCATTCGGTCGCCTTCTGAACAAGCTGGGTCTTCGCTCGGCGCACGGGTGCGTCGTAATGTCCGAGGCGGTCAGGCAGGAGTTGCAGGCGCTGCGGCGAAACATCCCTCATCGACTTGTGGCACACCCTGCGGAAGAGTTCTCCGCGCTTGTCGATCGTTTCACCGCGCGCCGAATCCTCGGCCTGCCGCAAGGGATTCCAATCCTCCTCTTCTTCGGCTATGTGCGCGCGTACAAAGGTCTGGACATCCTATTGCAGGCTGTCCCGCTGGTTTTGGCCAGGCGGCAGGTCTACGTGCTGGTCGCCGGCGAGTTTTACGAGCCGCGCGAAAAGTACGCCAGGCTTGCGCGGGAATTGGGTGTGGAGCAGGCCGTGGAGATGCGCGACACATTCGTACCTGAGGGGGATGTACCCCTGTATCTGGCTGCCTGCGATGCTGTAGTGCTTCCGTACCGCACGGCTACCCAAAGCGGCATTGTACCGCTGGCCTACGCCCACCGAAGACCGGTGGTAACAACAGCGGTAGGAGGCTTGCCAGAAGTTGTAAAGGACGGGAAGACAGGGGTCCTGGCCTCTCTGCCGGAGCCGGAGAACGTAGCTGCGGCTATTCTCCGCTTCTTAGAGCTTCACGACCAGGTCGACTGGGAGGGGGAAATTGCCGCGGTTCGCAGCTCCATGTCCTGGGAACGCTTCGTAGACGCCCTGGAGGACCTTGTACGGGAGCTGGACGGTCGAAATGTTTGCGGAACAAGCGAAGCCTGACTCGATGAGGGACAGATCGGTTCAGAGTACAGATCGCCCCGCGGCGCTGATCGTGTCTTACTACTTCCCACCGGCGGGAGGAAGTGGAGTCCAGAGGGTCCTGAAATTTGTCAAGTACCTGCCGGAGTTCGGTTGGCGGCCGATCGTCCTGACGGCGAGGGGTGCCGATTACCCAACTCTGGATCCATCCCTGGGTGCCGAGGTGCCGGCTTCGGTCTGGGTGCTCCGCTCCAGGATCGTCGAGCCCTACGCGCTCTATCGACGCCTTACGGGAAAGAAAGACGTTCAGCACCTCGACGTGGTGGTTCTGACGCGTCGCACCGATCAAAAGCTCTCGGAGCGAATGGCCGAGTGGGTGCGGAGCACATTCTTTGTCCCTGACGCGCGGATCGGTTGGCTGCCGTTCGCCGTCCATATGGGAGTACGGGCGGCCCGTCTCCCCGGTGTGCGCGTCGTTGTGTCGTCGGCTCCACCGTACACGTGCCATCTCATCGGGTATCTTGTACATCGCCTGAGTGGGAAGCCTTGGGTGGCCGATTTTCGGGATTCCTGGGTGGACTGGGTTTCCGCTCCGCGCCGTAGAGGTTTTTCCCGACGCGTGGATCTGGCCTTGGAAGGTCTGGTCCTTCGAGGCGCTTCCTTACTGGTCTCCGTTTCCGAGGGCGTGCGCGATGATCTCGTAAGTCGTCACCCTGAAGCGAGGGACCATCACTGGGTGCTGATCCCGAACGGCTTCGATCCCGAAGACTTCGAGGGGCTTGCGGGAGAAGTCCGGGAAGAGAAGCTGACCTTGCTCTACAGCGGGTCGTTGTACGGTCCCCGCCATCCGGGCACCCTCCTCCGGGGCCTGCGCCTTCTCCGTGAGGAGAGCTGGGAAGGATGGGGGGCCTTGCGGTTGCGTATTGTGGGCCGCATCGCGAAGGAGATCCGGGAGGAAATAGAGCGGGAGGCGGGAGACATCGCAGAGTGCTCCGATTACCTGCCGCACCGTGAGGCCGTAAGGGAGCTTCTGAGGTGCGATGTGGCCGTCCTCATCGTCGATGCCATGCCCGCCAGCAAGGGAGTGCTGACGGGCAAGCTGTTCGAGTACTTGGGGGCGCGCAAGCCAATCCTGGCGATTGCACCCCCCGAAGGGGAGGCCGCTCGACTCATCGCGGAAGGTGGCTGCGGTTGGATCGTCTCCCCTGGCGATGCGGAGGGCGTGGCCAGGGCGTTGCGTGAGATCTACAGACTCTGGCGCCAGGGCCAACTGCCCCGTCCGACAGAGGAATTCGTGGCGCGGTTCGATCGGCGCAAGCAGGCCCAGCAGCTTGCGGAATGGCTGGAGAGGCTCGCCTGCGGAAAAGAGGTTAGGCTGTGATCGCATCTTGGCCTGGAGGCAGGGATGGCTGAAAAAGGACGGAAGAGCGCCAAGGCACACTCCCGGAGGGCGGAAACCAAGCGTCCTTCCTTCGTTCGACGGCACCCGGACTGGACGGTGGGCATGGGATTAGGGGTTCTCCTGCTGGCTTACTATGCGCCGGTGGTCTTCTACAACCAGACGCTGCTTCCGCCGGACACCCTGGCCTCCAAAAGCTTCGGCCCGTTCATTCGGCAGTGCTTGAGCCAGCACGAGTATCCCAAGTGGAATCCCTACATCTTCTGCGGCATGCCGTCGTTTG
Source organism: candidate division KSB1 bacterium (assembly GCA_034506315.1). Taxonomy (GTDB): domain Bacteria; phylum Zhuqueibacterota; class Zhuqueibacteria; order Oleimicrobiales; family Geothermoviventaceae; genus Zestofontihabitans. Next base: position 35,118 of record JAPDPT010000008.1, read on the forward strand.
CCAGTTTGACTGCGGCTCCCTATGTGGATTTGCTGAGCGACCTTCTGCAGGCGATTCTCTGGATCCCCCGCCAAATCCTGCCCGGCGGAGACTTCCTGACCCGCTTGGCCAACTACTTCCTATTCGGCTTTTTCGCCTACCTGTACCTGCGGAGGAAAGGCATTCGGCCGGAGGCGGGGATGTTCGCTGCGGCCGGTCTGGTGCTCCTGCCGGAGGTTGTAGCGTACGCGGCCTTCGGTCACGGCACCAAGTTGAACAGCGTGGCCCTGATCCCACTGATTCTTCTCTTGGCGGAGGAGCTGGTCGAGCGGAGGACTCTTCTGCTCTTTGCGGCAACGGCGCTTGCGGTCGGTTTTCAGATGCTGCGCGCGCACGTACAAATCAGCTACTACACCTTTCTCGCGCTCGCCCTGTATGGACTATGGTCAGTTGGTTGGCGGTTGGCAAAGGAGCGCCGCTTCGACAAGGGGCTACTCGGGGGCATCGTCCTCTTGGGCGGGGCCGTAGCGCTCGGGGTGCTCATGTCGTCGTGGCTCTATTTGAGTGTCCACGAGTACAGCCGGTTCAGCATTCGTGGCGGTCCGGAGGGCGGCCTGTCGTACGGCTACGCCACGAACTGGTCTTTCCCGCCGGCCGAATTGATCACCTTCTTTGTCCCCTCCTATTTCGGGTTCGGAGGTCAGACGTACTGGGGAGAGATGCCTTTCACCGATTTTCCTCGCTACTTCGGTGTGACAGTCCTGTTCTTCGCAGCGGTGGCCTTGCTGGTGCGGCGGGATCGCTGGACGTGGTTCCTTTTCGCCCTCGGCCTGTTCTCGTTGGTCGTTTCGTTCGGGCGCCATCTTCCTCTCCTTTACGATCCCATGTTCCGGTATCTCCCCTACTTCAATAAGTTCCGTGTCCCGGTAATGATTCATGTTCTGTTGGGCATCTCCCTTCTGCTCCTCGCCGGCGTGGGCGTTCATGAACTTCTGGAGAGAAGGGCTGGGGAGAAACCGGTCAGAGGAGCGCTGTATGCCCTTGTGGGCATTTCCTTCCTCCTGTTCGCACTTGTCGCGTTCGGAAAGGGGGCGATTCTGGACGCGATTGCCCGCTCTGGCAAAGTGGCCCCTGCGCTTCATGCCCGTGCCTACGAGATGGCCTTGCGCGACGGTCTGAAAATGCTTGTCCTGATTGCGGTCTTAGGGGCCCTCACGTGGGCCTTCCTGCGCCGGAAGATCAGCCCGAGCTGGTTCGCGATGGGCGCCTTTGCCTTGCTGCTGGTGGACCTCTGGCCCGTTAGCCATCGCCTCCTGGATCCCCAGCCTGAGGCAAGCGAGACCGAGTACTTCCGGGCCGACCCCGCGGTTCAATTCGTGAAAAAGCAGGACGGCCTCTTCCGAATCTACCCAATCGCCGATCCGCGACCGGCCAACTGGTACGCTTATCACTTTCTCCAGAACATCTACGGGTACCATGCGGCCAAGCTAAAACTCTACCAGTCCTTCTTGGACAGCACCCACATCGCCGATACCGATCGCTACGGCTTCCCCCTGTTTCTCAGTCGCTACTATCGCGTCGTTCAACGGGGTGGTCGGTTGGCGTTGGAACGGACGCCCCCTGAGGCTGTTGATCGAGAGCTTGCGCGCCTCCACGACAAGGTTCTCGATCTTCTTAACGTCAGGTATCTGCTCTCGCCATACTCTTTCGCCGACTCTACGTATCGGCTTGCGCAGGGCGGCCAGCTCAATGTGGTCGAGAACCCCGATGCGTTGCCGCGGGCCTTTGTAGTGGACAGCGTAATCGTAGTAAGAAGTGAGGAAGAGGCTTACGCCGTTTTTCGCTCGCCCACGTTCGATCCCCGACGCGCGGCGATCCTCCTCGGCCAGCCCGATCTGGCACCGCAACGGGGCGCCCGTGGGGAAGCGCGGGTTGTCAAGTACGGTCCTCACAGGATCGTGCTCGATGCGGAAGCAACCGGACCTTCATGCCTGGTGCTGAGCGAGGTGTATTACCCCGCCGGATGGAAGGCGAGGATCGACGGCCACGCTGTCCCCATCCATCGGGCGGATGTGATCCTGCGCGGGATTATGCTCCCTGCCGGAAAGCACCGTGTGGAGCTTGTGTTCGATCCGGAAACCTTCCGTCTTGGGCTGATCATCACAGTGGCCGTCACCGGGACGCTCCTGGCCTTGCTGGCATGGGCCTGGTTTGGGAAACATCAGCGTTTTGCGATGGCCGATTAGACCTGGAGAGGTCTGCTGGCTTTCGGAACTGGGGAGCCGATGACGCATCTGCTGACGAAAGGCATTTCCCGCCATTTGCGGGAAGTGTTGTTCCTCCTGGCGATCGCCTTGATCCTGGGTCTCCTCTGGTACACACAGAGTCTGGTCCGCCAACTGCGGCGGGAGGCTCGCGATATCCTCGAGTTCTACGCTTCCTTCTACCAGCGGGCAGCTACAGATGCCTCCGACGAGGAGCTCAACTTCATCTTCGAGCAGATCATCCAAAGGACCAATTTCCCCATCGTCGTCACGGACAATCGGGGCGAGCCCAGTGCTTGGAAGGGCATCGATGTAGACCCCAATGACCGCAGTCCGCAGGCCATCTCCCGGGTACGTCAGATCGTGCGCCATATGGCAAAGGAGATCGATCCGATTCCGCTGCGGTACGAGGACTACGTCATTGGCCATCTGTACTACGGCGACTCGAAGCTCATCACGCAGCTGGTGCGATTGCCGTACATCGAGATTGGCCTGGTGAGCCTGTTTCTCTTTGTTGCTTTCCTTGGGTACAGCAGCATCAAGCGTTCGGAGCAGCAGTTGATTTGGGTCGGCCTCAGCCGGGAAACGGCCCATCAGCTTGGAACACCCATCTCCTCGCTTCTGGGTTGGTTGGAGCTTCTGCGCACAGCCGACGGCATCGACCGGGTTCAGGAAATCGCTCAGGAAATGGCGCAGGACCTGGCGCGCCTTGGGAAAGTGGCGTCGCGCTTCTCGCAGATCGGTTCGCGCGCCGACCTCAAGGAGCAGGAGGTGGAGCCGATCCTGCGCGATGTGGCCACCTACTTCCGGAGGCGCATCCCGCAGATGGGCAAGACCGTGGTCATCCGTGAGGAATATCATCCTGTGCCAAAGGTCCCCCTGAATCGCGAGCTCTTCGAATGGGTGATCGAGAATCTGGTGAAAAACGGTCTGGAGGCCCTCGAAAAGGACCCCGGGATCATCACCCTGCGCCTGTGCCCAGCGGAAACCAAGGGATGGACTCTCCAGATCGACGTGACGGACAATGGCCGCGGGATGGACGCCCGGGAAAGAAAGCGGATCTTCCAGCCTGGCTACAGCACTAAGAGGAGGGGTTGGGGGTTGGGTCTCAGCCTTGCCAAGCGCATCGTGGAAGAGTACCATCACGGCCGCCTATTCGTTCGTTGGTCGCAACCTGGGGAGGGGACCACGATGCGCGTTCTTCTGTAAGCCTCGTGGGCACGGCGCACAGGAGCCAAGCCATGCGCAAATGGATCTTGTTGCTCCTCATCCTCGCAGCAGGGAGGACGGTGCTCTCGGAGGACCTCCTCCAGCGGCTGACGGTGGAAGATTATCTCCAGCTGCCTATGGCGTCCAGCCCCGCGATCTCGCCCCAGGGATCGCATGTGGCCTTCGTCGTCCGGCGGGCAGAGCTGGAGCGCAATCGCTTTGTGCGCTCCGTGTGGATGGTCCGGACGGACGGAACAGGCCTGGTGCAGCTCACCCAATCGATCGGCGAGGATTTTCATCCGCAGTGGTCTCCGGACGGGAACTCCCTTGCTTTCCTCTCGACCCGCCCGTACTTCAGCGGCGGGGTACGGAGGGAAGGCGTCGCCCAGATTTGGCTTGTGTCCCTTGCGGGTGGAGAGGCACGGAGGCTCTCCGACGCAACAGAGGGAGTCCTTGGCTTTCGCTGGTCTCCAAGCGCCCAGGTGATCTATTATACGACGCGCAAGCCCCCCTCCGCCGAGGAACGGCGCAAGCAGGAAGAGGACAAGCAGAAAGGGTTCGACGCGATCGTGGTAGGCGAGCCAAAGCGGCCGGTGGAACTGTGGGCGCTTGACCTTCGGGAAAATCGCGGCCAGCGGGTGGCGGAGCTCGACCCGGGCGTTAACGAGATGGACGTGGACCCAACGGGCAGATGGCTTGTCTACGCCACCAACTACACAGGGGAGCTGGACGACGAGCAGAAGTACGATCTATGGCTGATCGACCTGACCAATGGGGAACGGCGCCAGCTCACAGATTTCCCGGGTCCGGAAACCTCGCCCGCCTTTTCACCGGACGGACACTGGATCGCCTACGTGGCCCAGACCGTACCGGATATCGAATTTGCGGAAACGGACATCTGGGTGATCCCTGTCACCGGAGGGTCCCCTCGCTGCCTCACGGGCAGTTTCGGATACGCGGCGCGGAACCCTGGCTGGACGGCCGACGGAAACGCGATCATATTCGAGGCAGCCATCCGCACCTACGACCACCTCCTTCAGGCCCGTCTCAGGGACGGGGGTGTCGAGATGCTGGCCACGGGCGAAGCTTGTTTCACGGAGGCGTCCGTGGCGCGGAGGCGCGGCCTCGTCGCTTGCATTTGGGAGAACGCGACCTCCTTGCCCGAAATAGGACTCCTGGACCTGGGCAAGCGAACGTTCCAGCCCCTAACCCACTTCAGCTCCGATCTTCGCCGCTTCCAGCTCGGCCGCCAGACGGTTCTGCGCTGGACCAGCGAGGGATATGAGATAGAGGGGATCTTGATCTATCCGCCAGGGTACGAGGAAGGTGCGCCGGTGCCGCTGATCGTGGCCGTGCACGGCGGCCCCTTTGCGCGCTTCCGCAACGTGTTCCGCCAGGGATATATGCTTCAGGTCCTGGCTGGCCGCGGATATGCGATTCTGGCCCCAAATCCCAGGGGCAGTTCCGGCTACGGCGATCGTTTTGGGCAGGCAAATCGCTACGATCTGGGTGGAGGCGACTTCCGGGACATCCTCGCCGGCGTCGATCAGGTTGTGCGACTGGGAGTGGCTGATAGCAATCGCCTCGGGGTCATGGGCGGCAGCTATGGTGGCTACATGACCAACTGGATCATCAGCCAGACCGATCGCTTTCGAGCAGCTGTCTCCATGTACGGCATCTTCAGCCTTCTGACAGACTGGAGCAACTCTGTCCAGCCCTCCTGGGAAAAGATGTACCTCGGTAGCTACTACTGGGAGGATCTGCAGCCTTATCTGGAGCGCTCCCCGGCCTTTCACGTCCAGAAGATCCGAACCCCGGTGCTTATTCTCCACGGCGAGGAGGATGACCTCACAGCCGTGGCAAACTCCCGGGAGATGTACCAGGCTCTGAGAGTCCTCGGGAGGACGGTGAAATTCGTGGTCTACCCCCGCGAGGGGCACGGGATCGACCGGGAACCGAATCACCTCCGAGACCGTACGCAGCGCATCCTGGAGTGGTTCGATACGTATCTGCGCCGTCCATGACCTTTTGGGAGGGGATCAGCATTGCGGACGAATTGTGGCCCGCGCTTCCAGCCGACATTGGAGGGACGGTGGGCTCTGGTTACCGGAGCAAACGGCCCCATTGGGAAATGCGTGGCCCTGGCCCTCGCCGAACGAGGAGCCAACGTTGCCCTGGTGTTCCGCAGCCGCAGGGAAGAGGCGGAGCGAACCAGGAGCCAGATTTTTTCGCTGGGGCGCGAGGCGATGTTGTTAGCAGCCGACGTGACTTCGCCCGCCGAGGCCAGGCGGATCGTCGAAGTGCTGAGCAAGGAGGCCGGGCGAGTGGACGTTCTCGTCAACGGAGTCGGCGATCTGCTGGTGAAACCCGCGGTGGAGACGACGCCGGAAGAATGGCGGTCTGTGCTCGCGAGCAACCTGGACAGCGCCTTCTTCATGGCGCAAGCCGTACTTCCCCTGATGCGACAGACAGGCTGGGGGCGGATCGTGAACTTCGGCGTGGCCGGCTGCTCTGACTTCCGAGCGTTCCGCCAAATCCCTGTATACGGAATGGCCAAGAGCGCTCTCTTGGCTCTCACCCGCGCCCTCGCCCGTGAGGTAGCCGGGTGGGGCATCACGGTGAACTTGATCTCTCCTGGATTTCTGGAGGTGGGGGAATTCCTCATCGATCCGCAGCGAATCCCCGCGCGGCGATACGGCGCCCTGCAGGAAGTGGTCGCCGCCCTCCTCTACCTCGTCTCTGACGAAGCCGCGTACGTCAACGGGACCGAGATCATCGTGAGCGGCGGCTGGAACATCTAAACTCTCCCAGCAGCCGACCGCTCTTTGGGAGCGATCGCGAGACGGGGAGGTTGGCAGCCCCCTTAGCGAAGAGCGGCTGGTTGCGTGCGGCCCAGATAGGATCGGATCCGCAAGGACTTCTGCACCTCTTCCAGCGCGATCTTGGCGCTTCCCACCGCCGGCACCGCCATGAGGATGCCCGGCATGCCTGCAGCGATCCCGCCGGCCAGAACGGCAATGGCCACCGTCGCGGGATGCAGCCTCACGTGCCTCAAGGGCAGAGCCGGAGACAGAATCACCTCGTCTAGGAGTCGGATTGTGGCAAAGGCCAAAGCGATGCCTACAATCGGCTCGATCGAGCGCCCCCCGAGGAGTGCGGTGAAGATAGGGGGCAGCGCCCCCAGAAACGCGCCAAAATAGGGGATCAAACAGGCGGCGCCGGCCAATAGCCCGAGCATCCCCCAACACGGAATCGCAAGCAGATAGAGAGCGAGGGCGCAGAGAGCACCCAGGGCGAGCGCCGCAATCACCTGGCAGCGAAGGTACAAACCGACCTTCCGCTCCACGCGATACCACGTGCCCAAAACGGCCTCGAAGTGACGATTGGGAACGAGGTCAAGGAGCGACTTGCGCAAGCGAGGGCCATCCCTTAGCACGAAAAAGGCTACGAGGAGCGCAAAAAGGAAGCACAGGCCGTAACTGGACCTGGCCTGGTGGGTCGGGAGCACCCAGGCGACGATCGCCGCGGCAAGGCTTCGAAGGCGGTCACCAGAAGCAAGTCCCCCATATGGAAGGGATGGCCACAAGGGGGAAGGTTCAACCTGAGTAGAGGCTATGGGGGAATAGAAGGACGGGGCCATCCGGAGAATCGATTCAGCCTCGCGCACGCACGCCGGGACGGCGACGAGCACGATCAGCGCGAGGGTTGCTGCCGTCGGGGCGTGGACCAAAAGAAAGGCGAGGGATCGCGGAATGCCGCGAGAGTCCATCCACCGCAGCACCGGGGCCAGTAGGCAAGCGATGACCACGGAGAGCGCGAGGGAGAGGAGCAGCACCTTGAACCTCGCCACAAGCAGCACTCCGCTGAGTAGGACAAGGACAACCGCCGTCCAGGGCAGGGTGCGCGCATAACCATCACAGGGAGCCGAATCTTCAGGGCGAAGGCCGGGAATTGGCATGTCAGTAGACAATCGGGGACTCCGCCAGCTTTTGCCGCAGCGCCTCCAGTTCCGCCTGTGTCCTGTGCAGCCGCTCCCCGAGGATTCGGGCGAAGTTCAGGAGCAGCTTGTTCCCTAATCTGGGCTTCCTCTCAATGAGCTCGAGGATTTCCGGCTGGAATAGCCCCAGGATGACGGAGGGCTCGAGGGCTCTGGCCGTTGCAGGACGCGGGCCTTCATCCAGTAGGGCACTCTCCCCGAAGACCTCTCCTTTCCGCAAGACCGCCAGACGCTCCTCCCCGCCCCCGGGTTTGCTTCGGTACATGCCCACGGAGCCCTCGTAAATCACGTACATCCCGATCCCGGGATCGCCCTGGTGAAAGATCGGTTCCCCTGCCCTGAACTCTCGCCTGTGTACGACGCTCTCCAACTCCTGTAGCTCCCGCCGTGTGAAGCCCTGGAACAGCGGGATAGCTCGGAGAATCTCGATCACGCCTTTGTTCTCGCCCCTGTGGGGCTGGGCAAGGTCATCGCGAAAGCTTTCCACGGGCCTCCTCCAGAAGACGCGTGCCAATTTACGGAAGTGACGTACGGCAAGCAAGGAGGGAGGAACCCTCGCAACGAACGTGGACATCGGGTATCTGCGGGGCGCGAACCAAGGCAAGCGCTTGTTTGAGCCGGGTTCGATCCGTACCTTCCGGTGGGAGGCTGGGATATGATCCCTCGGGGGGCGTCCTATGGCCTGCGTTCTCGACCCTTGGGGCAAGGCTGGAATCGATTCTGCGGGAGGTTTGGATTGAAAAGGTGGCTCACGGTCCCCATAGTGGCGGTCTGGCTTGCGGCCGTTGCGTGTCTTGTCACGGCCTGCGATCCGGGAAGGACGGAGCGAATCACCGTTCTTTACTGGGGCGACTTTCACGCTCGCAATCGGCCCTATCGGGAGCCTGGCCTTGACCAGGGCCCGGGAGAGTTGGTGGGGGGAGCTCCTCGCTTGGCCTACATACTGGACAGCCTGCGATTGGTGGCCAGGCCGGCAATTGTTCTCCATACCGGCGACGAGTTCTCGGGATCGGCGGAATGCACGATCACAAAAGGCGAATCCCAGGTCACTCTCCTCAGGTGGCTCCGCCCTGACGCCTTTGTGCTGGGCAACCACGAATTCGATTACGGCACCAGTCGGCTTCTCGCTGTGCTGCCTAAGTTCACCTGCCCCGTGGTCTGCGCCAATTTGTGGGACAAGGCATCCCAGAGGCTTTTCGGGAGCCCCAAGGTCCGGCCGTACATCTTGGTGAAGGCAGGTCGCGTCCGCGTAGCGATCATCGGGCTGATCCTGCGCGATTTCCGGCGCAGCGACCTGCCGAACAGCGTCTTGGAGGCCTCGGATCCTGAGGCCATGATTCGGAGGTGGGCGGAAGTTCTCCAGGACTCAGCGGATCTGACGATCGTGTTGAGTCACATGGGGTATCAAGAGGACGTGGGCTTAGCGCGGCAACTGGGACAGCGCTACGTGGATCTCATCGTGGGGGGACACTCGCACAGAACGATGCTCAGGCCTGAGGTGGTGGAGGGCGTCCTTGTCACCCAGGCCGGAGAAAGGGGGCAGTTTGTGGGCAAGCTGACGCTCGAGGTAGACCTGCGACGGAAGGCAGTGCGGTCCTGGGAGGCCGAACTTGTGCCTGTCCGAAATCCCGGTCGCGCCAGTATTGCGGTGGCCGCTTATCTCGATAGCCTTGAGGCTGCCCTCGAAACGACGTACCACCTGAACGCCGTAGTGGCCCACCTCAGGGGTAACTGGATTCGGGAGCCTCGAGGTGAAAGCAATGTCGGGGACTGGCAGGCTGACGCTTTTCGGCAAGCCTCCGGAGCCGACGTAGCCTTCCAGAACACCCACGGCATCCGCAAGGACCTCGCGGAAGGCCCGGTGCGGGTACGGGACTTTTGGGAAATGAACCCCTTTTCAAACGAGCTTGTCACGTTTCGGGTGACGGGGGAGGAGCTGCTCCGGATCCTGGAGCACAATTGCGCGCTTGTCGAGGACTGCCTGCAGGTTTCGGGGGTACGGTGCGAGTGCGAACCGGCGGCACCGGAGGGGCGCAGACTGCTGCGGGCGCGGCTCAGCAATGGCGAGCCGATTCGAAAAGGGCGGCACTACACGGTCTGCACCAACGACTACGTGGTCAGGAATTCTCAGCGGTACTTTGGAATCCCGCTCGGTAGCCGCAGCATTCGGCGGCTTGGCCTGCTGGATCGTGACGTCCTCATTCGAGCGGCTCAGAAACAGCGGACCATCTTGGCCAGGAAGGACGGCCGGCTCAAGGTCCGAAGCGGCGCCCCGGCCGTCAGGGTGATCGACTGAATCCTGGGCAAGGCGCCTAAGACCTTGCTTATCCCATTGCGCCTGTGGAACGGACGGCGGGGCGTGGAGTTATTCTCCTGACGACATGAGCTTCGGTACAAGACCACACGCGAGGGCGAGGAAGCCGTGAAGCTTCAGTGGGTGCCAACGTGGCAGCGAGTGGTGGCGATGCTTGCGGCGGGCGCAGCCGTGGCGGCCGGAGGCACGGAGGCGGCTTGGGCTCAACTGCGGGAGCCGCCCCTCGATGCCTTCACCATCGCGCGCCTTCACTACCATGGCGGAGGCGATTGGTATAATGACCCCTCGATCATCCCCAATCTGCTGCGTTTTATCCGGGAGCACACCTCTCTCCGCACCGCCTCTGACGAAGTCCGCCTCACGCTGGACGACGAGCGTCTCTTCAGCTGTCCTTTCCTCTTTGCCACGGGCCACGGGCGAATCGATTTCTCGGAGCGGGAGGCCGAGAGGCTCCGTCTGTACCTCGAGAATGGGGGCTTCCTGTACGTGGACGATGACTACGGAATGGACCCGTACTTCCGCGAAGCCATTAAGAAAGTATTCCCGGACAGAGAGCTTGTGGAACTGCCGGCCAGTCACCCCATTTACCATATCGTGTTCGACTTCCCACGCGGACTGCCGAAGATCCACGAGCACGATGGCAAGCCCGCACGGGGCTATGGGATCTTCCACGAGGGCCGGCTTGTGGTGTTCTACACGTACGAAACCAATATCTCCGATGGGTGGGCGGATCCTGATGTCCACGGTGACCCACCGGAAATTCGAGAGGCTGCCCTCCGGATGGGGACAAATATCGTGATTTACGCGCTCACGCAGTGAGCCTGAGGATTCCATGCCGATCCTGCGGCGATTTCTCGGTCGGTTGAACGTGGAAGAGGGCGCCGGCGCCAGAGCGTCCCTCGTAGACAATGCGGATTATCGGGCACTGGTGGCCATGCTGAGGCACTACCGTGCCCGCAAGCTTTGGGTCGAGCTCCGAACGCGTGCGGGTTACGCCCTGCTGGCGACGCTTGGTCTGGCCTGGCTTCTAACCCTGGTCGAGGCCATTTTCTGGCTACCGTCCGCCACGCGGCAAGCGGTGGTCATTGGGTTTCCGATCGGCGTGGTCCTGGTGTGGGGCCTGTTCATTGCCTCCCCCTTGCTCGCCCTTCGCCAGCTCCCTCATTCTTGGGCCGATGTCGGCTACGAGGTGGGCGTCAAGTTACCCTGCGTTGCCGACAGACTCGGTAATGCCCTGTGGATTTTCGAGCAAGCCTTGAAGGATCCGTCCTGCTCATTGGAACTGGCCGCGGTCGGACTTCGTCAGTGCCGCGTAGCGCTGGACGGGATGAACTTCGGGGAGTTGGCGAGCACCTCTTCCTGGCGTCGTGCACGGCGCTGGTCTGGCATAGGGGTGGTCGTCAGTCTGCTGCTGGTGGTGAGCGCTCCTCTGCCCCTGCGCCAATCCTGGGAGCGTTTGATCCATCCGGGCACGAGCTACGTTCGCGGTCCGGTGTTCGCCTTTCAGGTGGTTCCCGGCTCCGCCGAGGTTTTGAGAGGTTCTCCCGTGGAGATTGCCTGCCGGCTCACGGGTTCGGTCCCGCGCGAGGTTTCCTTGCAGCTCGCTGAAGAGGGTGGGGATCGTGTACGTGCCCTTCCTCCGAACGCCGACTCAGCCGGTGCCTACCGGTGGCAAATTCCCAAGGTGGAACGGAGCTTCGCCTACTGGATCCTTGCCGACGGAAGGAAAAGCGAGCGCTTCCGAATCACGGCGGTAGAGCCACCGCTGTTACGCCAGATCCAGCTTCAGCTCGTATTTCCTCCGTACACCGGGGTCAGTCCACAGCTTCTGGAACCGAACGTGGGCGAGGTGGCGGCTCTTCTGGGCACCCGGGTGCTCGTCCGCGGCGAAGCCAACAAGCCCCTCAGCTGGGCGGCCATGGTTTTCGGTTCGGGGGATACCGCGGCGCTCCAGGTGAACGGGGCGAGGGTACGTGGGGAGTTCACCGTTCACGGCGACGAGGAATACTGGTTTGCTCTCCGGGATAATAAGGGCTACAGCAATCGGGAGAGCATCCACTATCGCGTATCCTCGTTTCGTGACGCCTTCCCCGTAGTATCAATCCCTGTTCCCGGGCGCGACACCGAGCTCGACGAAAATATGTCTTTGCCTATGGTGCTTCTGGCGGAGGATGACTTCGGGATCGCATCGTTAGAGCTACGCTACCGGATCGTTCTTCGGAGCGAGTGGCCGGGATCGGTCGACACGACGTGGAAGTCCGTGCGGATTCCGCTGCCGGAGGGCCGCCGGGACCGCATCAGCGTCGATTGGGAATGGTCTCTCAGCGACCTCGATCTGTTGCCCGAAGACGAGGTAGAGTACCTGGCGGTCGTGCGCGACAATGATGCGGTCACAGGACCAAAAGAGGCGCGCTCAGTCGTCTATCGAATCCGCTACCCTTCCGTCTACGAGCTGTACGAGGAGGTGCGACGCCAGCAGGAAGGAGCGTACGACCAACTTACGGAGGTCGAAGAAAGGGCAGAAGAGCTTCGGCAGCGGATCCGGGAAATGGCGCGTGAGATGCTGCGCGACGCTGAGATCCGCTGGGAACGCCGGGAGAAGCTGGCGGAAATGGCTGCCGAGGAACAAAGCCTTCTGGAGAAACTCCGCACCATTGACGAGAAGCTGGACAGTGCGGTCCAACGAATGGAGAAGAACCGGCTGGTCGCGGCCGAGACCCTGGAGAAATATCGTCAGATCCAGGAACTGGTCCACGACCTCGACAGCCCTCAGATCCGGCAAGCTCTCCAGAGACTGCAGGAAGCCCTCAGCCAGCTCGATCCGAGCCGTGTCCAGGAGGCAATGCGGAGACTGCAGCTGAGCCATGAGGATCTTCTCCAGAGCCTGGATCGGACCATCGAACTCTTAAAACGACTGCGCCTCCAGCAAGAGCTCGAAGAAGCAGTGGCGAAAGCAGAGGATCTACTGCGAAGGCAGCAGACGCTCGAGAGAAACCTGGTCGAGGGCAGCAGCAAGAGCGAGCAGCTCGTCGACCAGCAGCGCTCCCTTGCCCGGGATGCCCGGGACTTGGAGGAGCAGATCGCTGGACTTGCCAGGCAGGCGGAGGAGCTACTCCGCGACTTACCGCCGGGCCTGGACTCCGCTCGCGGCATAGCTGACTCCGGATTGGTCTCCTCGCAGATGCAAGAGATCACCGAGTTTCTCCAGAGGGGGCAGCCCCCGCAGGCCCAGCGAGCCATTCAACGGGCCATGGGCGATCTTTTCCGCCTTTCCAGCAATTTGGCCCGCGCGAGGGATCAGATGAGCGGCCGCGAGGCGATGGAGGTGGCGCAGTCCTTGAGCCGAGCCGCGTGGCAGGCGTTGCAGCTGTCGCAGGCGCAGGAGGAGCTCTGGCAGCGGTTACGGGACGCCGAGACCACTCCGGAGGCGTTGTCCAGGCTGGCCGAAGATCAGGCAGACCTTCGGCAAGCCCTCGATCGGGTAGCGGAGGAGCTCTTGGAGCTCGGGAGGAGGTCCTTTGCCCTCACGCCAGGGATGAGCCAGGCGCTGGGGCAGGCAGCCGATGAGATGAATCAGGTCCTCCGCCAGCTGGAGAGCCGCAATCCGGGCCCTGCTCAAAGGGCCGCCTTCCGGGCCATGCAGGCGCTCAATCGCTTCACCCTGAGCGTCCAGGAGGCCTTTCAGCAGGCCACGGGGTCGGCCGGTCAAAGCGGTCTGGAGCAATGGCTGCAGCAACTGATGGGGATCTCGAACCAGCAGCAATGGCTAAACCAGCAAACCCTGCAATTCGGGCTCGGACAGCACTGGGGACCCGAGGAAAGGGCAGCTCTGGAGGAGCTGGCCGCACGTCAGGAAGCGTTGCGCCAGCTCCTGGAACAGGCGCTGGGTGAGGCGGCGGGCCAGGTTGGGTCGGCGGGCCGCATGGATCAGATCCTCGAAGACATGGCGAAGGTAGCCGATGATCTGCGGCAGGGCGCGATCCGAAAAGAGACGCTGGACCGGCAGCAGCGCATCCTCTCGCGCCTGCTGGATGCCCAAAGGTCAGTACGCCTCGAAGGCTATAGCCGGCAAAGAAAGGCCGAGACCGCCAAGCAGCAGCGGGCCAGCCACCCGGAGAGGCTGCCGAGCGATCTGGGCGAGACGGCGAACAGCTGGCGCAAGGATCTGCTCCGGGCCCTCAAAGAGGGCTACGCCGGAGACTTCCGTCGGATGATCGAGGCGTATTTTCAAGCGATGTCCCGTAATCAGGGCGAGAAACGGTGACGAGATCGTTCGCTACAAGGATGTTTCTTCTTGCGGGAATGCTTGTGCTGGGCGCAGGGGTCCTTGGGCAGGGGGTTCTACCACCGGAGCTGCGGCAGGCGCAGCAGCTGGAGGTAATGGGCCGCTACGACGAAGCATTCGCGTACTACAGGGTTCTGGCTCTGCGCTTCCCAAGCAATCCCGTGTATCTGGAGGGTGCCCTGCGGAGCCTCAAAGCGTTGCGGGATGATCAGCGCCTCCTGGAGTTCCTCGAGGAAGCACTCCAGGTAGCACCGGGCAACCCCAGGATCCTCTGCGAGCTCGCCTCGTTGCGCTACCGCGCGGGAGCCAGGGAAGAGGCGATGCGTCTGTGGCGCGGGCTCCTGGACGAGCCGGGGGCGACCCCCGACACCTACGGCCTGGTCGGATCGGCTATGTTGGAGGCCGGGCTTCGGGACGAGGTTGTGGCCCTCTATCACGAGGCCCGCCAGCGATTCCGCGATCCGACCCTTTTCGTGCTCGAGATGGCTAACCTCCATCTTGCCCGGAGAGACTTCCGCGCGGCCGCACGAGAGTACACAAGTTACCTGCTGAGCCATCCGGAGGCGCATCCCCTGGTGGAGAGTTCGCTCGGGGCGGCGCTAGAAGGATGCGATGAGGGCGACATCCGCCGCGCTCTGGAGGAGCTGCAGAGGGCTGCGACGGTCCACGCGGAACATTTGGGACTGCGAGTCGCTCTGGGCGGACTTATGGTCCGCCTCGGACGGTACCGGGAGGCCTTCTCCGAGCTTCTCCAGGCCGAGCAGTTGCAAGGCACGAGAGGTGCGACCAGAGCTCCCGCCTTCGGCCAGCACCTCATCCGTGTTGCCGAGGCGGCGCTGCGCGGGGGCGACCGACAAACGGCGCAGCTGGCTTTCGAGACGATCCTTCGGGAGGCACCGGCAGGCCCGTTCGCCCCGCGCGCGCGTTTGGGCCTGGCCGAGCTATGGGGGGAAAGCGGGCGTGTTGCGGAGGCCTGTCGCGTCTACCTTGAATTTGCGCGGGCGAACCCTGCAAGCCCGCAGGCACCCCTTGCCTTCCGCCGGGCCGCAGAGCTGTTGCGAGGGCACCTCGGGCTCACGGACAGCGCCCGGGAGGTGGCCTCGGAGATCGTGAGAAGGTATCCGGCTACGCCAGCAGGCCTTGAAGCCGGAATCCTGTTGGGCGAGTGGGACCTTGCCGAGGGACGCTACGAGAAGGCGGCGGCCACATTGCACAGCATCGCCTCCCTGGCGGCGAATCGTTGGCCGGAGATCCGAGAGAGAGCACTCTTCGAGCTGGCCCAAATTCTCTTCTTCCGGTCGGAATGGGACAGCGCGATCACCGTTCTGGAAGGCCTCGTGTCCCCGCGGCAGACCGAAAGGGGCGAGGGGCAGTACGCGAACGACGCGATCGAATTACTGCTCCTGATACGGGCGGGGAGAATGGCGGACCCCGAAGTCCTGCGTTGCGTCGCGAGGGCAAGGGAGAGAATTCTGAGCGGACAGCCCGATTCGGCAGTGGCCGTGCTGCGGGAATGCGCCGAGGGGCGGCCACAATCGCCGCTCGTAGACCGGCTGTGGTTCGAGCTGGGAAACGCCGCCGAGCAAGCAGGGCGGCTGAGAGAGGCCGTCGCCGCTTTTCGCAATGTGGTGAGTCTCTTCCCCTCCAGCCTGCTGGCCGATCAGGCCCAGTGGCGCCTGGGACAGTGTCTCGAACGATCGGGGGATCCGGAAGGGGCAAGGAAGGCGTACGAAATGCTGTTGACAAACTATCCCCAAAGTGTTTATCTTGAAGCCGCTCGCAAGAGGATCCGCGCGCTTCAGGGCAGAAGTTAGAAACGCCGGGTACGCGTGCCAGGGGTGGCAGGAACAGGAGAACCGGCAATGGTAAGGACTTTTTACATTAAGCATCTGGATGCGAAGGACGTCCTTCGAAGGGTCCATCGATTAGGTGTATTGGATTATCGCTTCAACTGGGGGGTCGACCTGGACGAAAAACTGAACGCCCTTACCTTCCACGTCTCCTACACGGGGGGTGACAATCCGGAGGAGAAGGAGTCGAAGGCCCTCCGCGAGATCGAGGCTTTCATCAAAGCCATCGATATCGAGAGTCCCAAGGAAAGCTAGAATGAGCCGCCGCGCGACCGGGAGGAAATGCCTCTTCCTGGTGGCCTTGATGATGGGCATGGGGGAGGGAGGGGATCTCCTGGCGCAGAAGCTTCTCATCTTTATGGACCTCAAGCAGACCGATCACTTGAAGGCCTACGGGGTGGCCTACTGGGCTCTGGAGCAGGGGGTGGATGTGGAGTGGCTTCTCAATTATCGCGGCGGCAGTTTTTTGATGGATTACCACCCGTCGATCGAGAGGGAGTGCCGCCTGCGGGGGGTCGCATTTGCCGTTGTTACCCCGGGCGAGGTCACCGAGATCTACGCCACGATCGAAGCGAACAACATGGAGCGGGTTCTGCTCGAAAAGGCCCCGAGCATTGCGGTCTATACGCCTCCCAACAAGGAGGTGTGGGATGATGCCGTGACCCTCGCCCTATCCTACGCGGAGGTCCCGTACACGACCCTCTGGGATGCGGAGGTTCTGGCCGGCGCCCTGGAGCAGTACGATTGGCTCCACCTCCACCACGAGGATTTCACGGGGCAGTTTGGGAAGTTCTACGCGAGTTATCGCAACGCCGCCTGGTATCAGGAAGAAGTGGAACGAAACGAGGAGATGGCCCGTCGCCTGGGTTTTCGCAAGGTCTCGGAGCTGAAGAAAGCAGTAGCCCGGGCCATCAAGCAATACGTGCTGCAAGGGGGATTCCTGTTCGCGATGTGCTCCGCCACCGACACCATCGACTTGGCACTGGCCGCCGAGGGTGTGGATATCGTCCCCGCCGTCTTTGATGGCGATCCTCCCGACCCCGATTGCCAGCAGCGGCTCGACTACAGCAAGACGTTTGCCTTCACCGACTTCACGCTCATCCTGGATCCCCTCGTCTATGAGTTCAGCGACATCGATATTCCCCCGAACTATGCTCCGGTGCTACGAGGACCGGAGGCCGACTACTTCACGCTTTTCGAATTCTCGGCGAAGTACGATCCGGTGCCCACGATGCTGACCCAGAACCACACGCAGGTGATCAAAGGATTCCTGGGCCAGACGACCGGGTTCCGCAAGGATAAGATCAAGAAGTCCGTGGTGATCCTCGGCGAGGCGGAAGGCACGGAGCAGGTCAAGTACATTCACGGAAACCTCGGACAGGGCACCTTCACGTTCCTGGGAGGCCACGATCCGGAAGATTACCAGCACTTCGTGTACGATCCCCCCACTCAGCTCTCGCTGCACAAAAATTCTCCAGGATATCGGCTGATCCTGAACAATATCCTCTTTCCGGCAGCCAGGAAAAAGGAAAGGAAAACCTGATGGGCAAGTTCGCGGAGATTGTCCTGAGAACCCACCAGCGGGAGGAATTTGTCAACATCACTTCGGAGGTCCAGAGGGTGGTGCGGGAGTCAGGGGTAGAGGACGGCGTGTGCACCGTTTTTGTCCCGCACACCACCGCAGGGGTGACCATCAATGAGGGGGCGGATCCGAGTGTGGTGCGCGACATTCAGCGCACGCTGCGTCAGTTGGTGCCAGAGGATGGGCCCTATTCCCACGCGGAGGGAAATGCCGACGCCCACATCAAAGCCAGCCTCGTAGGCGCATCCCAGCGCGTCATTGTGCGCAGCGGCCGCCTGATGCTGGGCACCTGGCAGGCCATCTTCTTCTGCGAATTCGATGGCCCGCGGAGCCGACGCGTCTGGGTCGAGGTCAGCTGAGCCCATGAGGCTAAAGGAACTCGGAGAATTCGGGCTCATTGAGCAGATCAAGAGACTTGCGAAGATCCAGAGCCCCCGTGTTCTTGTCGGCATCGACGACGACGCGGCAATCGTGCGGGCGGGTCGCGCCACGCTGGTCCTCACTACGGATGCCTTCGTGGAAGAAATCCATTTCCGCTTTGATTACTTCTCCCCTTTCGACTTAGGCTGGCGTCTGATGGCGGCCAACCTGAGCGACATGGCCGCCATGGGGGCGCAACCGCTTTTCGCTCTTGCCGACATTGCGATCCCGGCGGAAGCGGACGCCGAAAGGGTCCTCGACGTTTATCGGGGAATGATCGCCCTGGGGGATCGCTTCGGGGTGAGTGTCGTCGGAGGCGATACCACCTCCAGTCCGGACCGCTGGTTCTTGGCCCTGAGTCTCCTTGGTGAGGCGAAGGGGGGAAGCTATGCCCTTCGCTCCTCGGCGCGAAACGGTGAGCTCCTGGTGGTCACAGGCTGGCTCGGAAATGCGAGGGCTGGTCTTGAGCTCTTGGCGAACGGCACAGCGCTGGAACCGGACGATATCCTGGCCCGGGCACACCGACGGCCAGAGCCCCGCCTGCTCGAGGGTCAATTCCTCGTGCGATCCGCCGGGGTGCGGGCGATGATCGACATCAGCGACGGACTGTCCAGCGAGGTCCATCACATCTGCCGGATGAGTCGGGTTGGGGCTGTGGTGTACGCCGACCGGCTGCCGGTTCATCCCCGGCTGCAGGAATTCGCACGATTGCAGAATCGGGACCCGCTGAGCTACGCCCTGCACGGGGGAGAGGAATTCGAATTGCTGTTTACCGTGCCTCCCGAACGATGGCCCGCGCTGGAACGCTCCTGGAGAAGACGATTCCCGATCCCTATTACTCCGATTGGCGAAATACGCGCTCAGCAGTCCGGGGTGCTCTTGCGCACCTCGAAAGGCGACGAGCCGCTGATCCCCGGCGGTTGGCAGCATTTTCAGACCCCGCTCCGTGAGCCGAAGAGCGGTGTAGGGGCAGGGGAAGAAGGCGGTAGAAGCCCGCGACGGCGGAAGGGTGGGAATGGGGAATAGGGATACTGTTCGCCAGGGGCAGGAAGGAGAGGCCGCCAGGATCCTGGAACTCCTGCGGCCCAAGCTCCTCCGGCCCGTAGCGCCGTACGCCGCGCTGGCCCCTATCTACGATGGGGTGATGCGCCATGTGAACTACCGGCGGTGGGCCGACTACGTGCGGGACCTTGCGTCCATGTACGGGGTCTTGACGGGCAAAGTTCTGGATGTGGCTTGTGGTACAGGCTCTTTCCTCGAGCACTTCGTCGGCAAGGCATTCTTGGGCTTCGGATGCGACGGCTCCCAGGCCATGGTGCGACAGGCCAGGCGGAAACTCACGGGCAAGTCCCCCGTGCGGCTTCTGTGGGTAGCCGACATGCGGCGGTTGGGAACCGCGGGTCCCTTCGACCTCGTTGTTTGCCTCTACGACAGCGTGAACTACCTGCAACAGCTACAGGACTACGACCAGTTCTTTTCCGAGGCAGCGCGCGTCCTACGGAGAGGGGGTCTCTTGGTGTTCGATGTGTGTACCGTTGAGAACTCCGTGCTTCATTTCAATCCGTTCCAGGAGCGGGGACGCGTGGGCAGGATGGAGTATTTCCGGCTGAGTTACTTCGACCCATCAACAGGGCTTCAGGTCAACGAGTTCCTCATCGGGAGGAAGGGAAACCTGGAGAACGAGGCGGTCATTGAAATTCACCGCCAGTGGATTCGGCCCCTGGATCTGGTGAGGGAGCGCCTGGGGCAAAGCCCCCTGGAGCTCCTGGGCCAGTTCGATGATTACTCGTTTCGCCCTGGAACCGAGGAGTCCCTGAGGGTCCATTTTGTCTGCCGGCGCGTTTAGCCGAGGGCGAGAGAGTGCGAGGCCCGATTATTCAGATTGTCAATGCCAAGATGCTCTATCCGACCGGAGATGGGGTACACCGGGTCAACCTGGTCGTGGAGCCAGGCGAGTGTGTGTTCCTGGTGGGGCCGAGCGGTGCCGGCAAGACCACCGTGCTTAGGCTCATCTACATGGATGTTTTCCCTTCCGAAGGGCAAGTGATCGTGGGGAAATACAGTTCGCTTACCGTGCGCCCCAAGGACATCCCGTACGTGCGGAGGCAGCTGGGCATTGTCTTCCAGGACTTCAAACTTCTGCCGGACCGGAACGTGTTCGAGAACGTGGCCTTTGCCCTCCGGGTCACGGGAGCCAGGCGGGGCGAGCTGAAGCGAAAGGTCTTGCGGGCCCTGGGGGAAGTTGGTCTCGCGCACAAGCGAAACAAGATGCCCCACGAGCTTTCCGGGGGGGAGCAGCAGCGGGTTGCCATGGCGCGGGCCCTGGTGAACGAGCCCCTGGCTC
This sequence comes from candidate division KSB1 bacterium, assembly GCA_034506315.1. GTDB lineage: Bacteria > Zhuqueibacterota > Zhuqueibacteria > Oleimicrobiales > Geothermoviventaceae > Zestofontihabitans. The sequence goes on from JAPDPT010000008.1 coordinate 55,362, forward strand.
TTCTGGCTGACGAACCGACAGGCAATCTCGACCGGGAGAATGCCGAGATGATTATGGATCTGTTGCTGCGCATCAATCGGAGAGGAACGGCAGTGCTCATGGCCACCCACAATCTCGAACTCGTGTCTGGCCTCGGACACCGGATTGTGCGCATCGAGAACGGCCGGACCCTTTAACCTGGGCAAGGGCGGTGAGCGTTTGGTACGGCATTCGGGAAGGAGTGGCGGGGTTTCGGCGCGCGCCCGCAGCCAGCGCAATGGCGATCTTCTCGGTGGCCTTCGCGCTGGTGATCGTGGGGCTGTTTGCGATCGTCTACGTGAATCTGGGTCAGGTGGTCGAAGGCCTGCGCGCCCGCGTCGAGATCGAAGCGTTCCTCTCGCCCGATCTCTCAGATGAAGAGATACATCAGTTGGAGGAGCACATCCGCTCTCTGGAGGGTGTGGAAGCTGTGACGTTCGTGTCACGGGAGCGAGCCGCGCTGGAATTCCGACAGGCTTTCGGTGAGGACGTGGTCGCCATTCTGGACGACAATCCGCTGCCGGCGTCATTCCGGATCCGGCCGTCCGCGGGCTATCGGACCGGGGATGCAGCCCGTCAGATCGTCGAACGAGTGCAGGCCTTGCCCGGAGTGGAAGAGGTCCTGTATCGGGGTGACCTCTTGCGCCTGCTGGATCGCTATGTGCGCGCGGCCCTGCTTGGGGGTGCAGTCATAGGCGCTACCCTAGTCATAGGGGCCGTCCTGCTTGTTTACAACACGCTGCGCTTGGTCGCCATGTCCCAGGCGCAGGTGATTGAGATCATGCGGCTGGTCGGGGCCACACGACGGTTTATCCGGAGGCCCTTTGTAGTTCATGGGACCCTGGAGGGTTTTCTCGGCGGAGTCGTCGGGTGCGGGGTCCTATGGGCCCTTGTCCGGATCGGGAGAATCGAGATTCCCAACCTTGTGGAGGTGAGCGCACAGTGGTATAGCGGTGTGATTGCTGCAGGCGTCCTCTTGGGATGGTCGGGAAGTCGGTTGGCGGTGGGGAAGTACCTCAAGTGAGTGGAAAGCAAGGGGTTGGTCGAATGACCTTGACAAACGGTCGAGAAATCACTAACTTCGGCTGCAGTCAATGTGGTTCAAGGCAGGTGATGAGGGATGGCAGCAGCTGCAGCCCATGCCGTAGAGCTTACGGCCCGCGAGAGGCTGATCTTTGAGTCCATCGTCAAGAATTTCATCGAGAGCGCGACGCCGGTGGGCTCGCGCTTCCTGACAAAGAAGTACCGGCTGGGCCTGAGTCCCGCCACGGTGCGGAACATCATGGCGGATCTGGAGGAGAAAGGCCTTATCCGTCAGCCTCACACCTCGGCAGGTCGCGTGCCCACCGATCTCGGCTACCGGGTTTACGTGGATCAGCTGATGCGGAGGGAGAAACTAAGTCCAGGCGAAAAGGCGGCCATCGTCCGTAGTCTCCGCACCGTGAGTCGGGACGTCGAGATCATCTTGGAGAAGGCCTCTCGCCTTCTGGGTCGGATTTCCAGCCAGCTCGGGGTCGTCCTTGCACCCCGCTTCCTGGAAGGCGTCTTGGAGCGCATCGAGCTGGTCCCAGTGGCCAGCCGAAGGGTGCTGGTGGTGCTGACGGTCAAATCGGGACTGGTGCGCACCGTCTTGATGGAGATCGATAGCGATGTTCCTCCGCAGCGCCTGGAAACCATTGCGCGGTTGATGAACGAGCGTCTGCAAGGGCTCACGCTGAAACAGCTGAAGGAGCAGCTGGCCGAACGCACCCGCGACCTGGACGAAGCGGACCGTGGACTGGTGAACATGTTCGGTCGGACCGCGGAGGAAGTGCTCCGTTTCGATACCGAAGCTCATTACCACGTGTCCGGAACGCAGAACATCCTCTCCCAGCCGGAATTCTCCGACCGGGAGAAGATGCGGAAGATCTTGGAGCTGCTGGAGAGCAAGGAAATCATCATCCAGGTTCTGCAGGAGGGAGAGGAGGAGGGACGGATCTCCATCACGATCGGCGAGGAGAACGAGGAGGAGTTGCTCCGGAACTGCAGCCTGGTGACAGCCACCTATCGGGTCGGATCCTTGCGGGGAACCCTTGGCGTGATCGGCCCTACGCGGATGCCGTACGCGAGGGTGGTTGCTCTGGTCGATTTCATGGCGCGAACCCTGCCCCATGTGATGGGTTGCTGACCCCACGCCGAGGAGGGATGAGGCGGTGCTGAAACAGAACGGCGCGGAGCTGGAACCGAAGGAACAGGAGCAGGCGACGCAACCGGCGGTTGACGACATCGCGGCACCTATTCCCGAGGCGGCAGAAGAGGGTCTTGAGACCGCAGAATGCAAGAAGAAACGACGCCGGCTTCAGGATCTGGAGAAGGAACTGGAGCGCAAGGACCGGCTCCTGGAAGAAAAGGAACGGGAGCTTGAAGAACTGCGGGATCTCTACATCCGCAAGCTTGCTGAGTTCGACAACTTCCGGAAGAGAACCCAGCGGGAATTCGTGGAGCTGGTGCGCAATGCCAATGCCGACCTGATCCTCCAGATCCTGCCGGTGGTGGACGATTTCGAGCGGTCCCTCAAAGTGGCGGACCAGGGAATAGAGAATCCGCAGGCGTTTGTCGAGGGGGTGCGCATGATCTACCAGAAGTTGGTGGGGCTTCTGGAGAAGCAGGGGGTGAAGAAGATCGAGTCCGTGGGCAAACCCTTCGATCCGGAGAAGCACGAGGCTCTGTTGCAGGTGGAGGTTGAGGGGGTCGAACCGAATACGGTGATCGAAGAGCACCAGCCCGGCTACTTCCTCAACGACAAGGTCTTGCGGCACGCCAAGGTTATCGTGAGCAAATAGGCCCCGGGGCACGGTCGGTACCGCCGCGCGACTACGAAGCGGAACGATGGAAAAGAAGGACTACTACGAAATCCTCGGCGTCTCGCGGGATGCGACGGAGGAGGAAATCAAGAAGGCCTACCGTCGCCTGGCAATGCAATACCATCCCGACCGTAACCCCGGCGACAAGGAGGCCGAGGAGAAGTTCAAGGAAGTTGCCGAAGCCTACGAGGTCCTGCGGGATCCGGAGAAACGTCGGCGGTACGACCTCTACGGCCACGAGGGATTGAAGGCGGGTGTAGGGGGATTCGGCGGTTTTGAGTTCGACCTGGCCGATGCCCTGCGGATCTTCATGTCCGAGGGATTCGCGGGGTTCGCGGACTTTTTCGGCTTCGGTCGCGAAGAGACCCGGCCGGGGAAAGCGCGCGGCTCGGACCTGCAGATCCGCCTCAAGTTGACCCTCGAAGAAGTCGCGCGTGGGGTGCGCAAGACCCTGAAGGTGCGCAAGTATGTGGTCTGCTCTGAGTGCGGAGGAAGCGGAGCACCGCGGGGAGCTCGGCCTCGCACGTGTCCCGTGTGTCACGGCAGCGGGCAGATCCGGCAGGTATCTCGGTCGATTTTTGGTCAGTTCGTGAATATCAGCACCTGTCACCACTGTGCGGGGGAGGGGCAGGTCTTAGAGGAATTGTGCAAACGGTGTGGCGGAGAAGGGCGAGTTCGGGAAGAGGTGCTTCTCGAAGTCGAAATCCCCGCCGGTGTGACGGAGGGAAACTACGTGACCCTGAGGGGGCAGGGCAACGTAGGTCCGCGGGGCGGTCCAGCGGGGGATGTGATCGTGGTTATTGAGGAAGAGAAGCACCCTCTTTTCTCGCGTAGCGGAGATGATGTAATCCTGGATCTCCCGATCAGTTTTCCGCAGGCAGCCCTCGGAGCAGAGGTCGAGATCCCCACCCTGGATGGCCGAGCCGTGCTGGAGATTCGGCCCGGCACGCAACCGGGAAAGGTCCTTCGGCTTCGGGGCAAAGGGATCCCCCACCTCAATGGCTACGGCCGCGGTGACCTTTTGGTGCGCATCCACGTGTGGGTTCCGACCAACCTCACGCACGAGGAACGTCAGCTGCTGGAGAAACTGGCCAAAGGTCCCAACATCAACCCGCCCGAGGGCGAAAGGAAGGGCCTTTTCGAGAAGGTTCGGGACGCGATCCGAGGGTGAGCGATGCTTGGCCTCACCCGTCAGGAACGGTGGGTGCTGGCGTTCTTGTCCCTGGCCCTGGTGATTGGGAGTCTCCTTAACGTACAGCGCCGCCGCGACGTGGAGAAGCAGGCAAGCGATCCCGAGGCAGAGGCGTTCCTGAAGCGGTTCTTCGAACTGAGCACTGCCGCGCAGGCCGAAACCGTTCGGGATGAGGCGGGGAAAAAGACGAGCCCGGTCCCCTTGCTCCTCGATCTCAACCGGGCATCGGCCAAGGAGTTGGAGAAGCTGCCGAGGATCGGGCCCGCCCTGGCGCAGAGGATTGTGGAAGCACGTCAACGACGGGGTGGTTTCAAGCGGGTTGAGGATCTGCTGGAGGTGAAGGGAATCGGAAAGAAGACTCTGGAGGCAATCCGACCCTACGTCTGTGTGGGCACGGCCGAGAAGAACTGAACCCGGTGAACACGATTGGAGGCAAGATGGCAGAGGAGAAACCCAAAGGATCAATCCTGTACGAGGTCCTGATCGTGATCCTGGCTGGCGCGCTGGTCGGGACGATCCTCTATCCCAAGCACCTGTGGGAGAAGGAGGACCGAAATCGGAAGGCGTGCAGGGAGAACCTCGTGTCGCTGACCTACGCGGAATTTGTGTATCTGAAGGAGCGAGGAAAGTACACCGACAACCTCGACAGCCTAGAGGCGCTCATCGCAGGCGATCCCACCAAGCAGCGTCTGCGTGAGTTCATCAAGATGGATAGCTCGCTGGCGGAGCAAACCATCCGCATGCTGATCCGTCGCGACACCCTCGCCGCTGCCATTGAGGACACGGTGAGGGAATTCTGCCGCCTGAATGACAAAGAAAATCCTTGGGCATGGATACTTGATTCCCTCTACACCTATCCCAAGTTCGCCAACTTTGTAGATTCCGTTGCCCTTTCCCGCGTGTTGGTCATGAGGACTTGTCCCACGGTCAATCGGCCCTACCACGTAACAGTGGTGGATACGGGCGTTGTGAAGCAGTTCGTTATCCACTGCCCGATCACCCGGGAGGACAGTCTGAAGGTGGAGAACGACTTTCTGCTGTCCACGATAGGAGGCTTGCGGATCAGCAACCATGGGTCCTCCAAGACGGGGGAGTACAGCTGGAAGCATCAGTAGTGCGTCGACATGGGGTGCTCCGGTAGCAGGGTGGACTCCGGGAGGGGCAATGGCTGAGGGTAGGCGAACGGGGATTTCGTTCGGGCCTCGAGTCCTGCGGCGGGTGGAAATCGCCCGGAAGGCCACCGGGGCTGTGGTGAGCGCAGGCGAATGGAAGTTGCCCTTCCCGCTGGAAGCCGAGAGCTTCTTTGACCCCTCACGGAGCGAGGATATCCGGTCAAGACTGGCGCGGCAGGGCCAAGTCGCGACCGGGGGACCAACAGAGGTGGTGATCAGCCTGCCTGTGGGGTTTTACCAGGTGCGCCTGTTTCCTCTCGATAGCGATCTGGGGGAGACCGAAGCGGACGCCCACTTGCTCTGGGAACTCCAGCAAGGCCTCTCAGGCGAAGTTTCCATTTACAACTACGGCTTCCATCGGCTAACGGCAGATATGGGCTTGACGGATACGATCGTGGCCGCCGCTGTTCGAAAGGACCTGGCGAAGAGCGTAGTTCAGACGATTGGCACCCCTCTTGGGCGGACGATCGCGATCGAAGCGGACGTCTTCTCCGCTGTCAGGGCCTTCGACGCGAACTACGTGCCGGATCCCCTACGTCCCCTCCTACTTCTGGGTCGAGGGGAAGGGGCGTTCTCAACGGTAGCGATCGCAAAGGGGAAACCCGCTGGCTTCGGGATATGGCCCATACCCGCCGATCCCGGTGAGGGGACGTCGGGCCAGATCGCCGAAGCGATGCGCGATATTCTGGATCGCTTCGTCCGGGCGCGCGAACTGTGCGGTGGACTGGAAGGATTAGCGGGGATCTATCTCTACGGAGAAGCTGTGGACGAGGAATTTATTGACGCGCTGCGAGACACCTGCGAGACGAGGGTTCAGCGACTCAATCCGTTTCTCCGCAATCGACCTGCAGCCATGGCCGGCGACGAGGTAGCCGTCGAGTCGCATCCCGAGGCGTTTGCGACCGCCTTCGGGGCGGCGCTTTGGTAACGAAAAGGGCGAGCTTCGGACGGGAGGGCACATGGTCAAGATCAACCTCATGGGGCCGGAGGAGCCGGGCGAGCCCCAGCCCAAAGAGCGCGCGCCGGAAGAACCGCACGAGGAGATTCTCTCCCCGGTTCCCGACGAAGACTTCGGCGAAGTGGAGCCGCCGCCCAAGAAGGGATGGGGATGGCCCGTCCTCACGGTGATCGGCGCTGCGGCCATCTTGGTAGTCGTGTGGCTCTTCCTGCAAGGACGCGGGCGGGGCACCAAAGTGCCCCCGTTAACCGGATTAGCGGAGAAGAAGGCGGAAACGGCCGCTATGGCTCCCGCGGAAGCCAAGCCTCCTGCCCCTTCGGCCGCTGAACCCTCCGGTGCCCCTCCCGTCGCCGGCGGCCCTGCGGAGCCGGTCAGCGCCTCCCCGCTCGTGACATCGGTTCGAGTTCCCACAGTGGCGGCGGCGAAGGACATGAGCACGGTCCTGAGGATTGCGACGGGGGGTGCGCAATTTGGTCTGGTCTCGCGCGCCGACGGTGCAATGGTCGTGGAACTCATCGCTCGGACGGATGCAGACCTGGATGCAGCGCGGCAGGCCTTCCTTGCAGCGTTTCCGGGAGCGCAGCTAAAGGCGCAGACGCGGGACGCCAAGGTTATCGCGGGTGAGACCTTTCGCCAGGAAATCCTGAGTCTTTCCCTGCCTGCCCCCTCTGTGCAGGTCACGGGCCAGCTGCAGTTTTTCGACAAGAGTAAGGCAGGTGCGCAGCTGCGCGAACTGGCTGGCCAGGTAGGCCTTTCCGTTCGTGCGCTGGAATCTGCGCCACCCGTGGAGGAGGAGCAGCTTAGGAAGACGCCGATGCTCTTCCGCGCCGTAGGGTCCAAGGAGGCGGTCAGCCGGTTTCTGGAGGAGTTAGGTCGAGCGGGCTGGAACCTCCGGGTCACCAAAGCGCTTCTGGTGCCCACGTCTGCGTACCCGGCGGGACGGGACGGCCGCTTCACGCTCGTTCTCCAGATGGACCTTTGCGAAGCCAAGTGAACCTGTCGTCGGACGGGTTCAGCAAAACACCGGCGGGAGGAGACTTGCCCGGCTGCGCGAGGTGGCCGGGTTTCTTGTGCGGGCGGAGGGGTACGAGGGTGCGTGTGATTTCGGGAACAGCCGGGGGGATCGTCTTGAAGACGGCCCGAGGCCGTTGGCTCCGTCCTACAACGGACCGCGCACGAACCGCCCTGTTCGATTGGCTCGGCGGGAGGGTCCAGGGCGCCGTGGTCCTCGACCTGTTCTGCGGCTGTGGCGCCCTGGGGATCGAAGCGTTGAGCAGGGGGGCAAGGGAAGCGACCTTTGTAGATGTACGGCGGGAAGCCCTTGACCTGGTGATCGAGAACCTTACAAGAACCTCTTTTCGCGAACAAGGGAGAGTGGTTCACCAGGACGCCCGTGGCTTCTTGCGCAAAGCGGCCGCAGAGGGGGAACGATTCGACGTTGTATTTGCCGATCCGCCGTATTTCCGCCCCGGGGAGCTGGCGGAGCTCGTCGAACAAGTACCTCCCGTGCTCAGGAACGGCGGTCTGCTAATCCTGGAACATTCGGCTCGCGTCTCTCCCCCGGGGGGTTCTTCGGCTCTGAGGCCGATCGCAGCCCGGAAGGTCGGGGAGACCTGCTTCACCATTCTGGAAAGGATGGAGGAAAGGACCCTTGCACGCGCAACGGAAGGCCATTTACCCGGGGACGTTTGACCCAATCACAAACGGCCACATCGACATCGTAAAGCGGGCCACCCTCCTTTTCGATCAGGTAATCGTCGCCGTGACTACGAATCCAGCGAAGAGCCCGCTGTTCACAGTGAGCGAACGTCTCGAGATGATCCGCGCCTCCCTGGAAGGGATTTCGAACGTGGTGGTGGACAGCTTTGAGGGTCTCCTGGTCGATTACGCTCGGCGTGTTGGCGCTGTGGCGGTGATCCGGGGATTGCGTGCGGTGACGGACTTCGAGATGGAATTCCAGATGGCCCTGGTGAATCGGAAGTTGTACCCGGAGCTGGTAACCGTATTCCTCATGCCAAACGAGAAGTACACCTACTTGAACTCCACGATAGTCAAAGAGGTGGCGCGCTTTGGCGGGAACGTTAGCTGCTTTGTCCCTGAGGTGGTGGAACGCAAGCTGAAGGAGAGGTTTGGGTGGCTATGAACTTCATCGAACGGGTGCGAGAAAAGGCGAAGGCGCAGCCGCGAAGAATCGCCCTGGGCGACGCAACGGACGAACGGGTATTGCAGGCGGCTACCATCTTGGTACGCGAGAAGCTGGCCCTTCCTGTCCTCGTGGGTCCTGAAAAGGAGATTTACTCCGTGGCCAGACGATCCGGTGTGGACCTGACCGGGATTTCGATCGTGGACCCAGCCCTCGCTTCGCAACGGGATGAATACGCGGAGACGCTGTTCGAGCTGCGGCGCCACAAGGGCATGACCCGGGAACAGGCTCAGCAGACGATCCTCCATCCCCTTTATTTTGCGGCGATGATGGTGCGCAAAGGCGAGGCCGACGGCAGCGTGGCGGGTTCCCTGAGTACGACGGGTGATGTCCTGCGTGCGGCTATCCAGGTGATCGGCCTGGCGCCGGGGATCGAAGTGGTTTCCAGCACGTTCGAGATGGTAATGCCTGGGGATGGCCGGGTGCTCACGTTTGCCGATTGTGCCGTTGTGCCGGACCCGACCCCGGAGCAGCTGGCAGATATTGCCATCGCCTCGGCGGAAACTCATCGCCGGCTGGTGGGCGAGGAGCCGATTGTAGCGCTGCTGTCCTTCTCCACGAAGGGAAGCGCCTGCCATCCCCACGTGGAGAAGGTCCAGAAGGCAGTGGCGCTGGCCAAGGAGAAAGCCCCGCAATTGCTTGTCGACGGCGAACTTCAGGTAGACGCAGCGATTGTGCCCGCTGTGGGCCAGCGCAAGGCACCCGATAGTCCCGTCGCCGGTCGCGCGAACGTGCTCGTCTTCCCCGATTTGGACGCGGGAAACATCGGCTACAAGCTTGTTCAGCGCCTGGCGGGAGCCGAGGCGATTGGTCCCATCATCCAGGGTTTGGCTAAGCCGGCCAATGACCTCTCGCGGGGGTGCAGCGTGGACGACATCGTGAACGTCGCCTGCATCTGTGCCTTGCTTTCCAGTCCCTGAGGCGGGTCACGGCCGGCGGCATCGGGTCCAGAGTTGCTTGAGGTGTTTTTTACCCCGCGGGGAGGAGGTTCACAGGAGTCACTGACACATCGCCTGCGGGGTCAGTTGTGAGCTGTAAGCTCTGCGAGATTGCGACCAAGCCCAGGCGGCGAGCGGTCGGCCTCATGTCCGGCACGTCAGCCGATGGGGTCGATGTGGCGATTGTGGAACTGGGGCGCGAGGCCGGTGGCTTGCCGTACCAGCTCCTGGCTTTTCGGTGCTGGCCCTACGAGGCAGAGGTACGCCGCCGCATCTTAGCGATCGCCCAGGGGGGCCGGGCTTCTTTGGGCGAAGTGGCCCGGCTGAACACGCGGGTGGGGGAACTTTTTGCCGAGGCCGCCCTCCGCACTCTGCGCGAGGAAGGCATTGCCCCCTCGGAGATCGATTTCATCGGGTCCCACGGGCAGACGATCGGTCACTTCCCGCGCCGCCGACGATGCCTGGGGCGCCCTGTGCGAGCTACCCTGCAGGTGGGGGATCCTGCGGTCATTGCCAAGCAGACTGGCATCGTCACCGTCGGGGATTTTCGAGTGGCCGACATCGCTGTGGGAGGTACGGGTGCGCCCCTTGTCCCACTGGTCGATTGGCTACTTTTCCGCTCCGGCTCCCACTGTGTGGCTACCCTGAATATCGGTGGGATCTCGAACATTACCGTGATCCCGCCCGGAGGTGACCTCTCAGAAGTAATCGGCTTTGACACCGGTCCCGGGAACGCGCTCCTCGACTCGTTGACCGAGCTTTACTGGGGAGAACCTATGGATCGGGACGGCCGCCACGCGTCAAGTGGCCGCGTGGACGAGGGCTGGCTAAAGGAGCTCCTGGCCCATCCCTACCTGCACGCGTTGCCGCCCAAGAGCACGGGCCGGGAAGTATTTGGCCGTCTGTTCGCAACAAAGCTTGCCCGGGAGGGCGAGCGCAGACGTTTACGACCTGCGGACGTCATGGCCACGGCCACGGCTTTCGTTGCCGCAAGCATCGCCCACGCCTTACGTACCTTAGTGGACCCCAGCCTGTATCCCAAGGTGCTGATCTGTAGCGGCGGAGGGACCCACAATCCAGTGCTTATGAGCTACCTCCGGCAGATGCTGCCCAACCTCGAACTGCGATTTGCCCACGATGCGGGTGTAGACCCCGATGCGAAAGAGGCTGTGGCTTTTGCTTTGCTTGCCGATCGGACCCTGCGAGGTGAAGTCGGGAACTGTCCTAAGGCTACAGGGGCCCATGCGGCAACCGTGCTGGGTAAGATCTGCCTTCCCTAAGCGCTGGGCCCGTTTGCGAGGAGGAAGGGAAGTATCGGAGGAAGACGATGGCCGAGACGCTGTGCCTCTTCGAGGATGAGGGGGTGGTAAACCTTTATCCCCTCACGCTGACCCGGCCTGCCTTTGAGCTGCGCTGCGGCATGTCGAGTCTGCGGGAAAAGATCGTCCGGGAGCTGAAGCCCCGGAAAGTGGTCCTGCACTGCCGTAGCTACCTCGGAGAAGCCGTCAGGGAGGAAAACGAGGGGGCGCTGGTGAACTCCCTGCCGGAAGAGGATGTGCTTTTCGTCAACGGAAGGCTCCTGATCGACGGGGCTGTCGCGAAGAAGATCGCAGCGCATCGGCCGGCTGCCTTCTGGCAGGGGGAAGAGCTTGTCGCCGCCTGGGTTCCGGCCTCCAAGATCCCGGAGCTGCGGAGTAAGCTTGCGGACTTCTTCCACCCGCAGTGGCTTAGCGATCTGCCCCGGATCGAAGTGGAGGCTCGTCTCATCGTCTGGCCGTGGGACCTGATTCATTACAACGCGGACGAGATCCGGCGGGAGTTTTCAGCCCTGGGCCTCGGCGGTCAGCTTCGGGGCAAGATCTACCCCAATGTGAGCCTGATCGGCAAGGAGAACATCTTCGTTGGGGAGAAAGCGGAGCTATGGCCTGGTGTTGTGATTATGGCCGAGGAAGGTCCTGTGTACATTGCCGACGGCGCGACCATCATGGCCAATGCGGTGATCGTCGGGCCCTCCTATATAGGCCCGAAGAGCATGATCAAGATCGGGGCGAAGATCTACGAGGGAACCAGTGTCGGGGAGGTCTGCAAGGTAGGCGGTGAGGTTGAGGAGTCGATCATCCACGCCTATTCGAACAAGCAGCACGAAGGTTTCCTCGGGCATGCATACCTGGGCACATGGGTCAACCTGGGTGCTGATACGAACAACTCCGATCTCAAGAACAACTACGCACCCGTGCGGGTGCAGATCAACGATCGCCTTGTCGACACGGGAAGCCTTTTCGTGGGCCTTTTCATGGGTGACCACACAAAGACCGGAATCAATACCATGTTCAACACCGGGACTGTGGTGGGGGTAGCGTGCAACGTATACGGAGAGGGTTTCCCGCCGCGCTTTATCCCCTCGTTTCACTGGGGCGGCGCCAGGGGCCTCGCGAAGTACAGCTTGGAAAAGACCCTCGAGACTGCACGGAGGGTGATGGCCCGACGTAACAAAGAACTGACCCCGGCCCAGGAGGCGGTCCTGCGCAGGGTCTACGAGATGCCCGCTCCCCCTATTCTGGACAAAGGGGCCACAATGTAGAGATTGGGATGGACGGAGAGATTTCGCGAAGGAGGAGGGACCATGTTGGTGATTGTGACGGAAGACTACGAGGAGATGAGCAAGGAAGCGGCGCGCCGGGTGGCCGCGCTTATCCGTAAGAAGCCGAACTGCGTTCTGGGGCTCGCTACGGGTGGCACCCCCCTCGGCCTATACCGGGAGCTCATCCGGATGCACCGCGAGGAGGGGCTGGACTTCTCCAAAGTCACCACCTTCAACCTCGACGAGTACGTTGGCCTTCCGCCTGAGCATCCCCAAAGCTACCACCATTTCATGTGGGAGAACTTCTTCCGCCACATCAACATCGACCGCCGCTATGTGTACATCCCCCACGGCATGGCCGACGACATCGAGGAGCACTGCCGCTGGTATGAGGAGATGATCCAGAAGGCCGGAGGCATTGATTTGCAGATCCTGGGAATTGGAGCCAACGGGCACATCGCCTTCAATGAACCTGGATCCTCGCTCGGATCGCGAACACGGATCAAGACCCTCACCGAGCAGACGCGAAGGGACAACGCGCGCTTCTTTGGCTCCATCGATCAGGTTCCCAAATACGCCATCACGATGGGCATCGGCACGATCATGGAAGCACGCCAGATTCTGTTGCTGGCAAGCGGCAAGTCCAAAGCTCATGCCATCAAAATAACCGTCGAGGGGCCCATCACGGCAATGGTTCCGGCGACCATCGTCCAGATGCACCCAAAGGCCACCATCATTGTCGACAAGGAGGCAGCCTCAGAACTAACCGGCAGCTACACGGGCTGACCGAACGGGCCAGCAAGCGTCAAAATCGTTGCGTCGGGTGGCGGGCTGGGGTCTTGACAGGAGCGGCGGTTTTTGTTAACATCATCCGCTGGGGTGCGGAAGAAGGAGGGGTCGTTGGATGTTCCAAGCCAAGAGGAGTTGAGCCATGGCGGTGGGAAGAGGTACCCTGAACAAGGTGCTGCTCATCGGTCGCCTGGGCAGTGACCCCGAGTACCGGGTGGCGCCGAACGGAGTGCCGGTGGTGAACTTCAATGTGGCCACCAACATCGTCTGGCGCGACGAGCAGGGGAACCAGAAGGAGCGCACCGATTGGCACCGGGTTGTGGTGTGGCGCAAGCTGGCCGAAACGGCAAGGCAATTCCTGAAGAAGGGCAGCCGTGTGTACATCGAGGGCCACCTGCAAACGCGCACCTATGAGGACCAGAACAACGTCCGCCGATGGGTGACGGAAGTCGTAGCTGAGACCATCCAGTTCCTGGATGCGAAAGCGGATGTCCTCGGCGTCAAGGAAGAAACCGAAGAACCGCCTCCGCCGCCTGAGGACCTGTTGCCGACCGGGCCTACGGAGGAAGACAACATCCCCTTCTGAGCTGTCGAGGTCTGCCCGTTCGGTGATGAGTGAGCCAGTCAGAACGGTACGGATCGATCCGAAACCTCCGCAGGTTTCGGATTTTTGTATCTGCGCACCAAGGGGAGGAAATGGCCGCCGAGCCCGTGGGCGTTTCGAGCAGGGGTCGGACTGGCGGCACGCGACTCTTTCTTGTCGGGGGCGCGATGGGACCGAGTCAGGCTTATGCAGGGCCCAGAGGTGATGGTTCCTGTGGGGAGAGAGGCTTTGAACCGCTGAAATAGCACGGCGGCCGGGATGGACAAGGCTCCACGACAGCGGAAGGCAGTCCTCATCGGGATTGCCGGGGGTACCGGATCGGGAAAGACGCTGGTGGCGCAGCGCCTACGGGACTCTCTGGGCGAGGAGTCCGTTACAATTCTCCAGCAGGACTGGTACTACCGCGACCTAAGCCACCTTCCGCCGGAGATCCGGGAGAGGCAGAACTTTGACCATCCCGACGCCATCGAGCATGAGCTCCTGATCGAGCATGTGAGACAGCTTCTCTCCGGAGAGCCTGCCGAAGCCCCCGTTTACGACTTCTGTCGTCACTGCCGCACCGGCGAACGGCAGGTGATCCCCGCGCGTCCGGTGATTCTCCTCGAGGGGATCTTTGTGCTTCACGACCGGAACCTGCGCGAGCTCATGGACCTTCGTGTCTACGTGGATACGGACCCGGACGTGCGCTTCGTGCGCCGCCTACAGAGGGACCTGAACGAGCGGGGGCGAACGCTGGACTCCGTGGTGCGCCAATATCTCGAGACCGTCCGGCCCATGCACCTCCAGTTTGTGGAGCCATCCCGGTGGCACGCGGATATCATCATTCCCGGGGGTGGGGAGAATCGGTTGGCGATCGAAGTCCTGAGCGCCTGGATCCGGAACTTACTCGCCACCCGCCCGGAGATGACAACAAAAGGGGGGGCAGGTAAGTGACCCTACGCGGGTGCGGCGTGCCCTTAGTCTGACCGTCGGCCGGGCACGTCACTGCGGACGAGAGGGAGAAGCGGAAGGCGAAAGCGCTGACGATCCAGGCTCGGGGAGAAGGAAAACTTTCTGTGCGTGGCACCGCAAGCCGGGAGGTGTTGGATTCCGTGCCGTTCTTCGGGGGGTGCTGGAGGCGTGTCCCGTGCGGTGGATCGGGGGTGGTCCAACGAGCTTGGATCGGGAAGGCGAGCGAGGGAGAAGCGATGTGGCTGCTGCGCGTGCGCAGTTTCGTCGGTCTTGTAGCCTTGCTTCTTATTGCCTGGTCTCTATCCGAGAACCGCAAGAGGATTAACCTGCGGACGCTGGCCTGGGGCCTGTGCCTGCAGGTGGTGTTTGCTGTGTTCATTCTGAAGACGGGTGTGGGAAAGCAGATCTTCTTTGCCGCCCGGGCCGTGATCCACCGCCTTTTAAGCTTTACGGATGCGGGGGCGTCGTTTCTCTTCGGCAACCTTTACCGAGGGGACCCGGCCATTGTGAACGAGCTCGGCGGGCCGGGGCCTTTTCAGCTTTGGGATCCCAAGCTTGGCGAGTTCGTCAGCATCGGGACCGTCTTTGCGTTCCACATCTTGCCCACCATCATTTTCTTCGCTTCCCTGATGGCTGTTCTCTATCACCTGGGCATCATGCAGCGGATCGTGCAGGCCTTTGCCTGGGTAATGGCCCGGCTCATGGGTACCAGCGGGGCGGAATCCCTCTCGGCGGCAAGCAACATCTTTGTGGGGCAGACGGAGGCGCCCCTCGTAGTTCGCCCGTACGTTTCCAGTATGACCATGTCCGAGCTGATGGCCGTGATGACCGGGGGCTTTGCCACCATCGCAGGCGGGGTGATGGCCGCCTATGTACGCTTTGGGGTGGACGCCGGTCATCTCATGGCGGCAAGCGTAATGTCGGCCCCGGCCGCGCTGGTCATGGCCAAGCTGATGTATCCCGAGACCGAGACCCCCGAGACCCTCGGCGAGGTCCGACTGGCGATTCGCAAGGAGACGGTCAATGTGATTGATGCTGCGGCCTCCGGCGCGGCCGACGGTTTGAAACTCGCCCTCAACGTCGGGGCTATGCTCATGGCCTTCCTCTCTCTGATCGCCATGATCAACTACGGCCTGGGGATTGTCGGAACTTCACTGCGGGAGATCTTAGGGTATCTCTTTTCCCCCATTGCGTTCTTCCTGGGTGTACCGACGAAGGACGTTCTTGCCATGGGCGGGCTCCTGGGAACGAAGATTTCCATTAACGAGTTCGTTGCTTACCTGGATCTTACTCAGATGCGGCAGCAGATCGACCCGCGCACCTTCGTGATCGCCACCTACGCCCTCTGCGGATTTGCCAACTTTGGTTCGATCGCAATTCAGCTGGGCGGGATCGGCGGAATTGCGCCCGCTCGACGGGGGGATCTGGCCCGTCTGGGTTTACGAGCGATGCTTGCTGGAGCTCTAGCCTCGTGGATGACGGCCTGCATTGCTGGGATCCTAATCTGAGGGTCGCCGTGGGATTGCGCGAGCACGTGGAGGAAGCGGCCGAGTATCTCCGGGGACGGATGCCTTTTGTCCCGGAGGCCATGGTTATCCTCGGTTCCGGTTTGGGTGGTCTGGTGGACGGTCTGGCGTGCGCGATGCGGATCCCGATGCGGGAAATTCCCCACTGGCCTTTACCCTCTGTCCCCGGACATCGAGGGGAGGCCGTCTGGTGCGAGGTGGGATCGACCAGGACCCTGGTCCTCGCCGGACGAGCTCATCTGTACGAGGGCTTCTCCCCCCAACAGGTGGCTCTGCCTGTGCACACGGGCGCCTCGCTCGGAGCCAAGGTGCTTATCGTGACGAATGCAGCCGGCGGGATCAACCCCAAGTTCCATCCCGGCGATCTGATGCTGGTTCAGGATCACATCAACCTCATGTTTCGGAGCCCTCTGGTGGGCACGCAA
>JAPDPT010000009.1 GCA_034506315.1 candidate division KSB1 bacterium
GAGGTTGGCCGTGATCTGGCCGGCGGAGGGTTCGTAGCGATAGAGGAGTCTTGTCCGTCGGTCGGCAATCCAAAGGTGTTTACCGTCGTAAGCCAGAGCGGTTACACACGGCCCCGGCGAGGGGCGGCGTGAAAGGACGTCCCCTGGCTTCGTGTACGCCGGGACTGCGCTGAGCTGGATCCCACAGGCAAGAATCACCAAGGCTACCCAGTGCGTACGCATTCTTGCCCTCCGTCTGGTTGGCTTCCCTCCTCGAGAAGACGGCACGACACCGACGCTGCAATTTAGCGAAGTCCGGCGAAAAGCAAAGGCGAGATCACGGGTAGGCGGGATCGGGAAACGGCCGAGGAAGGCGGGGTCTACAAGGCTTCGGCGGGTGGCCCCGGCGTTCGCTCATCGAAACCGACGAGGACGCCGGGGCGGGCCTTTCTCTCTTACTTCGCGGCTACCACAGGGGCCTGAGCGGCCTCAAGGACTTTCTGGAGAAAGTAACGTTCGGGGACGGCACCCTCCAAGATGACCGTCTCGTTCATGACCGACCGCGGCACGCCCATCACCCTGTACTTGTGCCCGAGATGAGGGAACTCGGTCACCTCGACCATGTCGGCCGTGATCAGGTCGGACTCGAACGCCATTTGATGGGCGAGGCGGACGGCCATCGGACAATAGGGGCAGGTTGGTGTGACGAAAACCTGGATGTGAACCGGACGCGATATCGCCCCCAGTGCCTTCCGGGTCTCGGGCTGCAGTCCCGAATCGCCCTGCGACACCATGAGGATGTCCTCCAGGAGCGAAGCGAACTCGTAACCCGACGGAATCCCGTAGAACCGGATGCCGTAGTCCTTCGACGGGGACATCACGATCGTCGCAGGGATCTTATCGATTCCGTACTTCTGAGCCACCTCTTTGTCTGTCACGAAGTTGTACTTCTCCAGGGTGAGAAGGTCAGAGAGTTCGGTCAGTTCTTCGAGGAGCATCCGGGTCTCGCGGCAGAACTGGCATTCCAGCTCTTGGGTGAAGTGCACAAGCTTCACAGGATCCTTTAAGCCAGCAAGGCGCTCACGGATTGCCTTTTTGTCGCGCTCGCTCAGTAACGGCATAGCTTACCTCCTGACAAGCTCGTATTCCTTGTTGAAGTCCAAAACGGCCGAAAACTTCGGCCTCAGATCCCTCAGGAAAAGCCACCGGAGCCGCAACCACTGGAACCGCTGGAAACCGCCGAGGCACCGCCCGAGTGGAACGCGCTCAGGATTCTCTCCGTCTCTTCGTTGCCGCATCGCGGGCAGCGCACCGGTTCCTGTGAATACACGGAGCGCACGAATCGCTCGAACACTTCGCCACAATGCGGACAACGGTACTCGTAAATTGGCATCCCATCACCTCCGGACCTTCGCCCTGTAACGACCTTACTGGCTAATAGACCCTACACAGGCGTCAGCTTTTAGTGCCCTTCGGGCCCGGGACCGTTGGCTCCCGTTTCTCTTCGAGGCCATGCTCTCTCTCGTCTTCCTCCGGAAGACTACACGTTGAAGCCATTCAGGTGGGCACCCCAAGCCTGGGAAGCACAAAGCCCACCAACAGAATGTAGAGGGCGATGAAAAGAAGCAAGCCCAGGATTTCTCTCATGTCGATTGTCCCTTAGCTGAGTCGGGAACCGCCGCAACAGCGGACTGTGACCTTCGCGGCCAGCAAGGCGTAATAAGATTCGCCCAGGGTACGAGTGGAGGTTATCGCGAAGCCGTGCCCTGCCAGAAGCCGCCGCACTTCCATCTCGGAAAGCCGGTGGGCGAGTCGTGGCCCGCGCTCTTCCTCCCGCTTGACCCATTCGGCGACAAGCAACTTGCCTTCTTCGCGTAACACGCGACGTACCTCACGCAGGAACGGGCCGACCTCCTCTACCTCGTGCAGGACGAAGCCGAGGATAGCCAGATCGATCGAATGGGTGGCAATGGGCAAACTTCCTTCGCCGATCTGGACGAGCCAAACGCCATTTCCGCGCGAGGCCTCCCTCGCTTTCTGAAGCATGGGGCGGCTTACGTCTGCTCCGATCACGATCCCCCGGCCTCCCAGGTACTGCGCCGCAGCGCGCGCGAAGAAACCCGTCCCACAGCCCAAATCGAGAACGGCTGCTCCCGTTCTCAACCCCGCCCACGCGAGGAGAGAGGCGGGTTCAATCTCTGCGTACCTGCGTGGCTGCTCGAGCTCGTCCGCCTTTTCCGCCGGGAATCTTTCCACTTCTACCTGACCTCCACGTTCTCGACCCCTTGGATGCACAAACTTTCCGGAGGTGACAGGGGGCAAGGTCGATGGGCGCGGGCAAGAGGGGACGCAGAACAACGGCCCAGCTCAGGCCAGACTGGTACCGGTGGAACCGAAGCCGCCTTGGTTTCGAGAACTTGTCGGCAGTTCAGAGACGAGCTCCCAGCGGGCCCGGACAACGCGAGCGATCACCAGCTGGGCGATGCGATCTCCCCGCCGTACGGTGAATGGCTCCTGACCCAGATTCATCAAGATGACCTTGACCATACCCCGGTAATCGGCATCGATAGTCCCGGGGCTGTTCGGGACAATGATCCCGTGGTTAAGAGCCAAGCCACTACGGGGCCGCACCTGAGCCTCATAGCCTGGGGGCAAAGCCAGGTAGATCCCGGTGGGAATGAGGGCCCTTTCTCCAGGCTGAATCACCACGGGCTGGTCCACAGCGGCGTGAAGATCCATCCCCGCGGCGTGCTCACTCTGGTAGGCAGGCAGGGGCAGATCCTCGCAGCCTGGCTCCCGCCGCACGAGGACGCAAACCTTGTCTACTTGCTCCTCGGAAGCGGGAGTGTGCGGTGGCTGCCGTAGCTTATCGCGGACGTCGCTGCTGGGCATCTCAGGTTGCGGTTGGGCACGGGTTTCTCAAGCGCTCACTTCCTGGGTGCTGCGTGGCACCGCGAGCGGACATCGCGGCAGGATCACGCGGAACGTAGCCCCTTTCCCCGGTTCGCTTTCCACTTCGATCCGACCGTTGAGGTTGCGGACGACGTTGAAACAGACCCAAAGTCCAAGGCCAGTTCCCTTTCCCGGCTTCTTGGTGGTGAAGAAGGGGTCGAAGATGTGAGGCAAGTTCTCCGGCGGGATGCCTACACCGTTGTCTCGCACGGTAAGCACTACTTCGTCGCCGCGGTTCTCGGTGCTGACCCACACGTGGCCGTCGTCCATGGCTTCGATGGCATCGGCAGCGTTCAGGAGCAGGTTGACCAGGACCTGTAGCAGCTGATCGTAACCCGCTTCCACCGGGTGGACATCCGGTTGCAGTTCAAGATCGACCTGCTTGTGCTTCAGTCGGCGGTCGTAGCGAACAATGTGGACGGCTTCTTCCACAAGCCTGTTGGGATTGAGGCGCTCCACCGAATGGGTCACGGGCCGGGAGAAGTCCACCAGCTCCCGCACGATCCGGGCGATACGGTCCACCTCCTTTCGGATAAGAGTCAGCCGTTCCCGGAAGAACTCGTCGTCGGAGCGCTCGATCAGGAGCTGGGTGAGGGACGAAACCGCGGTCAGGGGCGAGCCGACTTCGTGGGCGATTCCCGCGGCAAGCTGGCCCACCGCCGATAGCTTCTCCGACTGGATCAGCTGCTGCTCCAGTCTCTTCTGCTCCGTCACGTCGCGAGCAATGATTGAGCTCCCCACGAACCGACCCTCCGAGTCGTAGATGGCGGTCCGCGTCAAGTTGATCGTGACGCGACGGCCGTCGCGGGTGATCCGCTGTGACTCCCAGTTCCGGATGTAGCCCCTCTTCTGCACCTCCTTGCTGATCCATTCGATTTCCCGCTGCGATCGGGGATCGTTGGGCACAATGACGGTAATGGGCTTGCCCAGGATCTCCTCCGCCTTCCAGCCGTACAGGGCCTCGGCCCCGCGATTCCACATCACGATGCGGTCCTTCTCGTCCAGTACGATGATGGCGTCCGCGGCGTCCTGCAAGATCGTTTGAACATATTGACGGTAGCGATCGAGAGCCTTCTCGCTCTGCTGCTTCTCGGTGACGTCGTGAACCAGAACGCGGAACGTACGACGGCCCGCAGGCGAGTCCGCCACCGGACCGATTCGGACATCCACATAGCGGATCCCCATTTTCTTGGAGCGATGGCGCAGGCGGAACCCCTCCTGGACACGGCCTGTCTGGATCGCTTTCCTCAGAAGCTCCTGGAACTCGGGTTCCTCCTGGAAGGCGGGAAAAGCCTCGAAGAGCTTGTGCCCGATCACCTCCGACGACGGAACGCCGTAGAGGCGCTCCATCGAGTGTCCCCAGTGGACGATCCTGCCCTCTTCGTCAAGGCAAAAGTGGCCTACATCCGCAAAATTGAGCCACTCGTCCAGAACTTCGTCCGGAGCGGTCTCCAGCCGCTCTGCAGCGGCTGGGTGACCCTGCGCCCAGTGCGACCAGAGACCGTCAGCCCTTGCGAGGAGCTGCTGGCCCTCGGGGCCTTGCCCCACAAGCCCCTCGAGCGTCTTGCGGAAGAGCAAAGCCGCCAGAAGCGCCTCGTGGCTTGCAATGCCTTCGGGTATAGGGGGTACCTGGGAGTCGAGAAGAGAGCCGACCATGGCTTCCCACAGGCGAGCCCTGGCGACGGTGTGGCCTTCCAGCACGCCCGCCTGCTCTAACCTCTCCTCCCACGCCCGGCGTGCGGCAAGCGCGTCGACCTCCCGAAGATCCGAACTTGCCGGATGTGTCTCTCCCACCGTGGCCTGATTCCCTCGCTGGACTGCTCGCTGGTCTGTTGACCAGTCTCCCGTTCTCCTGTGTGGGCCCCCGTCGGCTTTAAGCTACAACATCTCGCCGTCAATCACAACCACAACTGCGGAAGCGAGGTGCGCACGCCGGAGCCTCACAGAGCGCCTTCGCCGGCGGGAAACAGAGGTTGACCGGCCTGAGGCGAGTTCGTAAGTTCAGTTGGCGTTCGGGTGAGGCGGACCCTTTTGGAGGAAAGAGGCTGTGGGGCGATTCCCGTTGTTGGCGCTGACATGGGTTCTGGTGTGTTCTCAACCAGGACTTCCTGAAGCCCGGCCTGGGCCGATTCCCACCCCAGCGGGGAGGATCACGAGCTCCACCCGGCAGCTCGGCTTGCGGAGAGGGCCTCAGGGGAAAGTCCTGATTGCCCTCTCACCCTCAGCTGCGGTCAGCCTCTACGGGCTTCCGGAGGCTCTGGGCTCGGACGATTTCGTCGTGACCAGCCCCGCCGTTTACAAGCACGATTCCCTGCGCTACGAACTGTCCGGCCGTTTGGGATCGGGGATCTACCTCGGCGACGACGGCTGGCTGGGGAACGTCACCTGGCCATTACGTCCGGACTGTGCGAGCGTGAGGCTGTACGATCCGCAGGGCCATCAGAAATGGAGCGCGCAGTTGGGTCCTTTGCGGGCGGCGGCGATAAGCGCCTACGGGGGCGTGTTTGCGGCAGCAGGTTTGCGCCAGACCCTTGTCTGTGAGGGCAAGACCGGAAGATCGTTTGTCCTTCCGTCGGCGGAAGCTGTGACGGTCGCCAACGACGGCACCGTCGCCTTGCTCAGAGGGAGCCGGGCGGAGCTCTGGCGGGAAGGTCAGCTATCCCTCGTAGCGGATCTGTCGCCCGCGCGGATCGTCGATGCTCTCTGGGTGCCAGGCTGGGGCCAGGCTCTCTTGCTGAGCCGGCATCGGCTGCTCGCCCTGGACGGGCGAGGGGCTGTCCTCTGGGAGAGAGAGGCCAAATCGGGCGAGGTTTTCCGGGATCTGGAGGTCGAGGGGGACAGCATCCTCGTGGGTCTGAGCCTGGTCCAGGGCCCTGCCAGGCAGGGAGTCCTGAGGATCCTCGACCGGGCGGGCTACCTTCTGGGTGAAACGAGGAGTTCGGAGCAAGTGCGGCGCCCTGGGCCGCCACCAGTTGGGAAGAGGCTTCGCCCCGGCCGCGATCCTGTTCCGTGGCCTTTTGCCCCCTTCGATCGGCCACGGCCCATCGGCAACACCTACGAGGAATATCAGAACTACGGGGGCAGTCCTTATCTCCACCCGGGCGTAGACATCCTGGCGCCTTACTTTGAGCCGGTGTTCGCTGTGTCGGATGGGGTTGTGAAGGCCGTGCTCACCATTTCCGGCGAGTATCATTGGCGCATCGCGGTGGGGGAGACAGCGTCCGAGGACACGACCGAGGGTTGGCTCTACGCCCATCTGGTCCGGGAATCGATTCCGTTCAGCGTAGGAGACACGGTCCGTGCCGGCGACTACCTCGGGCAGATTGTGCCCTGGCCGGTCGCCGAGTTCCATCACCTGCATTTTGTCAAGGTTCGGCAGGGCGGGATGAGCTGGTCTCCCGACTGGGAAGCCGTATTCAATCCTCTGGAAGTTCTTCGTCCGCTTGCGGACTCGACGGGCCCGGTTTTCGAGCCCATTGAGAGCACGGATGCCCGCGGATCCCCGTTTGCCTACGTGCGGAATGGCTCTGGGGAGCAGCTGAATCCGGACAGCCTGAGTGGAGCTGTGGACATCGTGATCCGGGTGGGGGACAAGGTCGGGTCCGAAGCTTGGCTCTGCTCCGTCTACGAGCTACGTCACTGGGTCGAGTCGCTCCAGCAGAGCAGGATCGTGTGGGGTCCGATCGGGTTACGGCTCTCCCACCGGATTCCCCACTACACCGGCACTCCGGAGATGGCTCGGGTGCTGTACAGCGACCGGGACGGGCTGGTCAGCCGTGGGAACTACGACGAGCGCGTCTTCTACCACATCGTGACCAATTGCGATGGGGATTCCCTTCTCGAGATTGCCGACGCGGAGTGGGCCTTACCCTGTGACCTCCTGCCGGAGGGGCCCTATCGGGTGGTGGTGGAGGCGCGCGACGCATCCGGAAACTCACGGGCCGTGGCAGATACCTTCTGGGTCCGAAAGCCGACCGGGCTTGGAGCCACGGAGACGCCCGCGGGTCCTCCGATGCCTATTCGACTGCAGATCATCCCGAATCCGGCCCGCAAGCGGGTCCGGATCGCGTGGACCTCAACGCTCCGGGGCCCGGCCCAGCTGCAGCTTTTCGACATCCGCGGCCGTCTTGTCCAGCAGAGGGTCTTGGCCTCGGGTTCGGGGGAGTATGTTTGGGACGGGACGGACGGGAGCGGAAGAAGGCTTCCGACCGGCCTCTATCTTTGCCGCGTCCGCGTGGGTGGCTCCGAGAGCTTGGCTCGCCTCCTGTGGATCGACTAAGGGAGATTGCGTGGACAGCTGGAGGCTCCCACATCGGGGGGTAGCGGGAAAAAAACGCCGGCGCAGCCGTCTCGGGGCTGTGGCGTACGAGAATGGCCTTGCTTTGCTCGCACCGCGTTGGTTAACTTTGGCGCCGGAGCGGGAGGACGGCAGGGTAGCTCAGTCTGTAGGAGGCCGAAATGGCGAGTCGATGGGCCCGGCTGGCCGTAGGGGGGCTGGTCATGGTTCTGGCCGCGGGGTGTGGCGGGCAGAAAACGAGCCCGAAGGGGAAGCGGATCGGCGTTTCCCTTCTGACGCGGGAGCACGTGTTCTACCGCGATCTGGAAGAGGCTCTGGTGGACGAAGCGAAACGGCTCGGCTACGAACTGGTGGTCACCTCGGCAGATTTTGACCCCAATCGCCAGGCCTCTCAGGTGGAGGATTTCATTACCCGTCGCGTCGACGCCATCGTCATTTGTCCGGTGAACTCGGCCAGCATTGGGCGTTCGGTGGAGGACGCCAATCGCGCAGGGATCCCGGTATTTACGGCTGACGTCGCCAGTCAGGGTGGTGAGGTGGTCTGCCATGTGGCCTCCGACAATGAGGCGGGGGGCCGTCTGGCGGGTGAGTATCTGGCCAAAGCCATCGGCTATCAGGGGAAGGTCGTGATCATCGACCATCCCGAGGCTACGTCCGTCTTGGACCGGGTGAAGGGGTTTGAGGAAGCGATTGCCAAGTACCCGGGCATCCGAATCGTCGCCAAACCGGACGGCGGCGCGGTGCGGGAGCGGGCAATGCAGGTGATGGAGGACATGCTTCAAGCGCACCCGGATGTCAAGGGGGTGTTCGGCATTAACGACGATACGGCTCTGGGTGCGCTGGCGGCCATCGAAGCGGCCGGACGGGTGGATATCGTACTCGTAGGATACGACGCCACCCCCGACGCCCTGGCAGCCATCTTGCGGGGCAGTCCCCTGAAGGCCGACGTGGTTCAGCATCCCAAGGAAATCGGCCGCGTCACAATTCAGATGATCGACAAGTACTTCCGGGGAGAGAACGTGCCCAAAGTCGTTCCCATCCAGGTCGGCATTCTGGACCGCGAAACCCTCTTGCAGGAGCAGAAAAGCCACCAAGGTTCTTCGTGACGTTCCCCACCTCGTGCGAGCGGAGTTTGTCCATTCTCACCAGCAGACGGAGGCGCGATGGCCGAGTACGACGTGGTGTGCCTGGGACTGATGCTCACGGATATCCTTGCCCAGCCTCTCCGACGTGTACCAGATCCCGGACGCCTGGAGCTGGTGGATCGCATCGAGATGCACACGGGGGGCTGCGCCCTCAACACGGGACTGGCCCTGGCTCGCCTGGGAGCCCGGGTGGCGATGATGGGTCTCGTCGGGGAAGACGGGTTCGGTGACTTCGTGCTTCAGGAGATCCGGCGTGCCAACGCGGACTGGCGCTCGGTGCGCCGAACCAATGCCGCAGGGACCTCGGCAACCGTGGTTCTGGTGAGTCCCGAAGGCGAGCGCTCGTTTGTGCACACCCTTGGGGCCAATGCCTTACTGAGTCTGGAGCACGTGGACTTCGACGTGATCGCGCGTTCGCGCTTGCTCCACATCGGTAGTGTCGGCCTTCTACCCGCTCTGGATGGCGAACCCATGGCGCAGGTCTTGCGCCGCGCCCGCGAGCTCGGCGTCTCGACCTCCCTCGATACGGTCTGGGACCCGATGGGACGCTGGCTCCGCATCGTAGAGCCGTGCCTTCCGTACGTCGATCTGTTCCTGCCGGCTCTGCACGAAGCGCGCGCCATCACCGGCCTCGAGGATCCCGAGGCGATCGCGCGCTTCTTCCTGAACCGCGGCCCCAAGGTGGTTGCTGTGAAGATGGGAGACCAGGGCTGCCTTGTGACCGACGGCCAGCAGTGGATCCGGGAACCCGCCTACGCCGTCAACGTAGTGGATACCACGGGCGCCGGCGACGCCTTTGTGGCCGGTTTCCTGATGGGGTGGTTGAAGGCCTGGCCCCTGCAGAAGGTGGCGCAGTTCGCCAATGCCGTAGGGGCCATGTGCGTAACGGCAATCGGCGCTACGCAGGGCGTACGCAGCCTCGAAGAAACGCTCGCGTTCATGGACAGCTACCAACGTGCGTCCTAACGAGGAGAGAGAATCACCACTTGCAACCCCCGGCGACGCCAGTCAGCCCGAAATCCTCCTGGTGGGTCGCTTCTGGCGGTGGACACCTGCGGACTACCGGACCTGCCTGGGCCTCCGACAGAAGGGGTATAGGCTCAGCGCCTTAGTGCTGACGGAGCCGGATTGGCCCCGCGAGTGGGCTCGGGAAGTTCAGGGGCTGCTTGTCAGCACGGGGCTTTTCCAGGATGTGCGTATCGTCGAGGATGAATCCGAGCTTGGCCGGCCCGTGGGCGAGAGGCCCCTCTACGCGTTCGATCGGCCGCTCGGCGACTCGGACTCCGCTGTGCCCGGGGTCGAGGAACTCCTGTTCGATACCCGGGACTTCGGCCCAAGGGCCCGGGAAATCTCCAGCCTTGCCGATGGCCTCACAGAAGCCAGGCACGGGGATCGGGACATCGATTGGAAGCCCCATTCCCTCCTGGAGGAGGTCCTGGACCAATTGCACGGCACCCATTTCGAACTCTGGCACCGAGAGGACGAAGCGCGGCGCCGAGACGTGCCCGACCGCACTGTGGCCGAGACCAAGCATCGCATCGATGAGCTGAATCAGCGGCGCAATGACCTGATGGAACGGATGGACGAGGTGTTCCTCCAGCTTCTTCAGCAGTACGGGATATCCGGCCTGGGCCCGATCGGAGCCGAGTCCATCGGCAGTCTCTGCGACCGACTGATCATCTGGAGCCTCAAGATCTACCACATGCGAGAGCAGGCCGAACGGAGGGATGTGACGGAAGATCACCGCGAGCGCGCCCGGAGCCGCCTGGAGGTACTGAGAAGCCAGAGGAAACACCTTGAGGACGCCTACGATGCACTCCGCCAGGATCTGCTGTTGGGAAGGAGAAGGCTGACTGTCTACCGGCAATTCAAGCTGTACAACGATCCGTCGACGAACCCGGCCCTCTACGCAAGGGGACGACAGCGATGAACCCAGGGAACGATAAGCCCATCGTACTCTTGACGCTGGGGGATCCAGCGGGGGTGGGACCTGAGGTAGTGGCGAAGGCGCTCACGCACCCGCAAGTCCACGATGCTTGTTACCCGGTCGTCGTCGGCGACGCGCCTGTCCTGGAACGAGCGACGGTCTGGACCGGAGCGCGGTTACGCCTCCGCGTTCGGCAGGTCTTCGAGGTCCCGTCCGCGGAAGAGATTCTCGTGGTCGACACGCGCTCGGGCGGCGACGCTGCTCCTGTCGGCCGGGTATCTGCGGCCGGCGGGCGTGCCGCATTTGCTGCCCTGAAGACGGCCGTCACTCTCTGCCTGGAGAACCACGGTGTGGCCATAGCCACGGCCCCGATCAACAAGGAGAGCTTGAAGGCGGCCGGTGTCCCTTACCTCGATCACACCGAGGCCCTGCAAAGGCTGACGGGAGCAGAGGCGGTATTCACCCTGTTTGTGACCGGCAACCTGAGGGTGTTTTTCCTCACCCGGCACGTTCCCTTTCGCGACATTCCCCACCAGATTCGGCGAGAGAGGATCGTCTCCTTCACGCGACAGTGCGTTGCGCAGTTGGCCCGACTGGGCTTCGCCAGTCCGCGGGTGGCGGTCGCCGCCCTCAACCCGCACGCGGGGGAGGGAGGCATGTTCGGGGACGAGGAGATCCGCGAGATCCGCCCAGCGGTGGAGGACTTGCAGCGGGAGGGCTACGACGTGCAGGGCCCGATCCCCGCAGACTCGGTCTTTCATCTGGCCAAGGAAGGCCATTTTGACGCCGTGATCTCCCTTTACCACGACCAGGGCCACATCGCCACCAAGACGCTGGATTTCCACCGCACCGTAAGCCTGACTCTTGGCTTGCCCTTCCTCCGGAGCAGCGTCGATCACGGCACGGCCTTTGATCTCGCCGGCTCGGGCCAGGCCAACGAGTTGTCGATGGTGGAAGCGATCCTGGCGGCCGCAAGATATGGGCCCCCGTGGCGGTCCACGGCCAAGTAGCTTGCGAGCGGAACTTCGTGTTTTGGCCAGACCGCTGGCGACCCTGAACCGATAAGGCGCTCTCCATTCTAAGCCTTGGCGAAAATAGGCGCCCAGGAGTGCAAGATGTCGTTTGTGCTCTGCGCGGGCCCGAATCCCGCGCTCCAAAGGACCCTCCGGTTTCCCCAGCTGCAATGGGGCGAGGTCAATCGGGCTCGGCAGAAACAGGTCTCCGGTGGCGGCAAGGGCACGAACGTGGCGCGCATTCTCGGTCAGCTCGGCCAGGCGGCCAGGCTCCTGACGTTCGTGGGAGGAGCTGTGGGGGACGAATTCCTGAGCGTGCTGGCTGTGGAGGGGGTCGAGGTTGTGCCTGTACGTACCGTGGCCTCTACCCGCGTCTGTTTCACCTTGATCGAGGACGAGGCGGGGCGACAAACGGAGATTGTGGAGGAAGCTGAGCCGGTCCGGGAGGAAGAGGTAGGGGCGTACCTCGAAACGTACAGGGAGCTGCTGCCTCAGGCCCGTGCCGTGGTTATTTCGGGAACGAGCCCTCCAGGCACTCCGGCGACCCTCTACGCCGAGCTTGTATCCCGTGCCCGCGAAGCGGGCTTGCCTGTGATCCTCGACGCTCCGGGTGAATTGCTCCTGCGGGGAGTCCAGGAGCGACCTCTTTTGGCTAAACCCAACCGGCGGGAACTCAGCGCCCTTTTCCCGGAACTCCCGCTGGAAGAACAGATGCGAAAATTGCTCGAGATGGGGGCGCAGAACGTGCTGGTCACAGACGGCCCGCACCCGGCTTTCTTTCTCTCCTCCGACCGCAGGCTGCGGGTCGTTCCTCCGGAGGTGATCGCGGTCAATCCCATCGGCTCGGGGGACGCCGTGGCAGCTGGAATCGCCTTTGCCCTGCTCGCCGGCAAGGAACTGGTGGAGGCCGTACGATTTGGCATCGCCTGCGGCGTAGCCAACACCCAGACCCCTCTGGCTGGCCATCTGGACCCCGCCTGCGTCGAGCGCTTCTTCCCCCTGGTCTCGATCCGAGAGGATTACTGACCTGCCTTCGTTCAGCCTGCTTCTGGCCCTTCGGTCGCCCAGAAGCTTCCGGGGCAGGGTACCTTGCCTCGCGAAGGTCGGCGCCATTCCTCCGGCGAATCGGATTGGCGGCTTGCCTCGACAGCCGATCTCAGGCGGCCAGAAGCGGGGGCTGGGAGGTTTCAGCGCAGGGGCTGAGTGTCGGAGGTATCGGACGGTGTGGAGGCAGGCGGGATCCGACACCGGAGGTGCGGAGGATCACTTTTCTTCACCCGGCGAGGGATCCTCAAGGGCTCTTGTTTGTTGAAATTGCAGAGCATCGGGTACCGCTAACGCGCAGCGCGGTAGCCGTACCCGTTGCGGCAGTGCAGGGTATTGTCGGAATTGAGGACGAGGGATAGAATGTTCCATACGTAAGGCAGGATTGATTTTTGCCGGGTGAGGAGGTGTTTGGGCAATGGGGAAGGTGAAGATCCTGCGGCTGGAGATCCAGGAGGCTTTGAAGCACGCGATCCAAGTGGAGATGGACCTCACGCGTTTTTACGAGGCGGCAGTCAACCGAGCGGCCACTGCTCGGATGCGCGAGCTCTTGGAACGGATTTTAGCGGAAGAGCAAAAGCACCGCCTGTATTACGAGAAAACCTACGAGGAACTCACGGGCCACCGGATCCTGTACCTGAACGTCGACCCTCGGCGCAGGCTGGCGGAGGTTGTCCCCGTCGTGGAGGAGACGCAGGATCTGCTCGAGCAGGCGCTTCGGAATGAGGAGAAGGCGGCGGCCTTTTACGGGGAGGCGGCGCGTCTGGTTCCACCGGGATGGGTGCGGGCCAAATTTGAGGAGATGGCCGAGGTCGAGCGAGAGCACCAGGCGCTGCTTCGCTCTGGCACGGCCGAATCGGTGGGGACCGAGCGCACAAGTGAGGAGAAGCCGCGGGCCGCTGCCCATGCGGCGTAGTTCCTAACCGGGAGGGCAAGATGCGGGGTGGGAGGCACAGGCAGGGAGGGGAAAGCCGATTCCTTAGAACGTATATCGAGGAGATCCACAAACGACCGCTGCTCAGCGTAGAGCAGGAGCGAGAACTGGCTCTGCGCGCCCGCCGCGGCGACCCCGAAGCGCTTCAAAAGCTTGTGGAGAGCAACCTGCGCTTTGTGGTCATGATCGCCAACGAATACCGAGACGCCGGATTGCCCATGCCTGATCTCATCAACGAGGGGAATCTGGGTCTGCTGGAGGCGGCGCGGCGCTACGATGTGACGCGCGGGGTCAAGTTCATCTCCTACGCGGTGTGGTGGATCCGACAAGCGATCCTCCAGGCCCTGGCCAGATACAATCGGACGGTCCGCATCCCCGTCAATCACATCTGGGCCATTCAGAAGGTCGGGAGGGTCAGACAGCGTCTGCAGCAGAAACTCGGCCGCGACCCAAGCGCCGAGGAGGTAACTGCGGCGATGGATATTCGGACCTGGGGGCTGCAGAAGCGCTTGGCACGCCTCGGCCAGGGCCTGGAGCTGTCGCTGGATCGTCCTTTCGGCGGGGACTCCGACCTCACCTTGATGGACCGGCTTGGGTTGGTGGAGGACAGCGCTTCGAGTCCCACTTCCGAGGAGGAATTTCACACGGAACTCGAGGCCGTCCTCAAAACCCTTGAGCCCCGGGAAGCGGCGATCGTGAAGATGTTCTTCGGGATCGGCTACGAGCGTCCCCACACGCTTGTGGAAATCGGGAGCGTCCTGGGAATCAGTCGCGAACGGGTGCGCCAGTTGAAGAACCGGGCCATTACCAAACTTCGCCACGGTTCGCGTCAGAGCCGGCTGCGAGCCTTCCTGGGGTAGTCCGGACCCTGTAGCTCAAGCCTCACCGAAGAATCACGAAGAAGCCTGCGCTTGGTCGTCCCGAGCCGGCCCATGCGGGAGGCGCGGGCGGCTGTTCGCCATGGTAGGGAAAGACTTCCTTCAGCTTCTTCGTGCCTGGACCTAGGTGGGGAAAGGGCCTATTGCCCTTGATTTTTCATCCCGCTTTTGGTACCATTAGCGGGATTGATCGGATCGTGTCTGGGGTCCTGGGAAGCGGGAGAAGTCCATGTCCGAGCGGGGCGAATTCCTTGTGCGCTTCTGGGGAGTAAGGGGGAGTTACCCCGTCCCGGGTCCCAGCACGGCGCAATACGGGGGCAACACGCCGTGTGTCGAGGTCCAGGTCAACGGGCAGCGCATTATTCTTGATGCCGGGACGGGGATCATCGGCCTGGGCAAGAAGCTGAT
Source organism: candidate division KSB1 bacterium (assembly GCA_034506315.1). GTDB lineage: Bacteria > Zhuqueibacterota > Zhuqueibacteria > Oleimicrobiales > Geothermoviventaceae > Zestofontihabitans. The sequence goes on from JAPDPT010000009.1 coordinate 14,578, forward strand.
GGGCGAGTTTGCGGCGGGCCGGGGCGAGGGCAAAATCAGCGTCGTGCTGCTCATCAGCCATACCCACTACGATCATATTCAGGGTTTGCCCTTCTTCCTTCCAGCTCACTCAGGAGAGGGGATTCTCCACATCTTTGGTCCTGCTGCGATGACGGGTGAGTTTGGAGACGCTCTTACCCGGGCGATGCTTCCCGCGTACTCGCCCCTCTGTTTGGACGAGCTGCGGAGCACCAAGGTAATCCGCAGCCTGCAGGAGTCCCACGTGGTCCTTCTCGGCCCCGAGGATTCCGAACCAAGGGTCCTGGAGGCGGTCCGGGATCAGACGCAGCTACCGGCAGGGCACGTGCTCATCCGCGCGATGCGGAGCTATTCGCACCCCAAAGGAGGCACCTACGTCTTCCGCGTGGAGGCCGAGGGCAAAAGCGTGGTCTACGCCACCGACACGGAGGGATACGTAGGGGGCGACGCGCGGCTCATCGCCTTCGCCAGAGGGACCAACTTGCTGATCCACGACGCTCAATATACCACCTCGGAATACCTCGATCCGCAAGCGCCTAAGCAAGGATACGGCCACAGTACAGTGGACATGGCGGTCGATGTGGCGAAGGCGGCGGGGGCACAACAGCTGGTCCTCTTTCACCACGATCCTGACCACGACGACAACGCCGTTCGGGAAATGGAAGCCTACGCCCGCCGGCTCTTTCCTGCCACCGACGCGGCCAGGGAGGGGTCCGTTTATCGTCTGTGACCGTCGGCGTGCATTCTCCGGCCGGAGCGAGTTGCGTCGCACCCTACCCGGGGCGGACGAGCGCGAGCGGGCCGCAGGGGACCCCGCGCCGCTTGATTGCCGCACGGGCGATCAGGACAGAGCCGAGGAATGCCCGTTCTCCGGGGCAGGGTGTGAGCGAAGCACGAAGGGCACTGGTTTCGCGAGACCGGGCCCTTGCCCACCGAACTTTCGGGAATGGCGATAGAGCGATGCTTGTTGTAGTCGAGGTGGGATCGCACCTCCCCTCCGTTGGCCGAAAACCCTTGACACGCAAGGAAGGGCTGGACTATTTTCCGGCCGGCAAAGGCTGAATTGCGCAGGGAAAGTATGTTCCAGCTGGGGGGCACGTGCTTCCTAAAATGCCCCGATCCGCCTCTTGAGTCGCCCTGGCCGAAGGCGGTAGCCGGGGCTGAGCGGGAGGAAACGGTAAGTTCCCCGAGTGCCGCGCGGCCGTCGACGAGGGGTGGATTCTGTTGTGACGGAGCGGCTCTGGGGACGGCGAGGGATTTTCCCAAGGAGGAGGTCGATCCACGGGAGAGGGAGCTCTGTCTTGGAACGCAAAGGTGGAGCGGAAAGCCATGGCGGTTTCTTCCAGGACTCAGAGAGGTTCCAAGGGGGAAACGAAGCCCCTGCCGATTCCGGAAGGTCTGGACGACCAAACGCTCTTGAAGTGGTACCGGCAGATGCTCCTCATCCGGAGGTTCGAGCTGGAGGCGGCGCGCGCCTACGGTCTGGGGAAGATTGGGGGCTTCTTACACTTGTACATCGGGCAGGAGGCCACCGGAGTAGGAGCCATCGCAGCCATTCGAGAGGACGACTACGTGGTCTCCGCTTACCGGGATCACGGCCACGCCCTGCTCAAGGGGATCGATCCTAAAGTGGCTATGGCAGAGCTGTACGGGAAAGTGACGGGCTGTTGCCGTGGCAAGGGGGGATCGATGCACTTTTTCGATTACGAGCGTCGCTTCCTCGGAGGCTACGCGATCGTCGGGGGCCAGATCCCGATCGCCACCGGCGTTGGGCTCAAGATCAAGTACACCGGCGGTCATGAGGTTGTGCTTTGTTTCTTCGGGGAAGGGGCGATCAACCAGGGGGCCTTCCACGAGTCGATGAACCTGGCGGAGCTGTGGAAGCTCCCCGTCGTGTACATCTGCGAGAACAATCGGTACGCGATGGGCACACCGCTGGAACGCGCCTCGTCCCTCTTCGACCTCTCGCAAAAGGCTTGCGCTTACAACATGGCGCGGGCTGTCGCCAACGGAATGGACGTGTTCGACGTCTACAGCAAGGTTTCAGATGCGGTGCGTCGTGCCCGGGAAGAAAGCCTGCCGACACTCATCGAGGCCAGAACCTACCGCTTTCGGGGGCACTCGATGTCCGATCCGGCTCACTATCGTACCAAGGAAGAGCTCGAAGAGCAGATGAAAAATGACCCGCTGGTGACCTTCCCCGCCCTGCTTAAGAAGATGGGGATTCTCACGGACGAGCTGGACCGGCAGCTCCAGGAGGAGGTGAAGGCGGAGATCCAGGAGGCCGTGGATTTCGCCGAGCAAAGCCCGGAGCCGGATCTGGAGGAGCTCTATCGCGACGTGTACGTGGAGGGATGACAAAGATGGCCCAGATTAGCTACCGTGAGGCTCTCAACCAGGCCATGACCGAGGAGATGGAGCGCGACGAGCGCGTATTCCTGATGGGCGAGGAGGTAGGATTCTACCAGGGGGCGTACAAGGTGAGCCAGGGGATGCTCCAGCGCTTTGGCGAGAAACGCGTCATCGACACACCCATTGCGGAGTTGGGCTTCGTCGGGGTAGGGGTAGGTGCGGCTCTTGCGGGGCTGCGTCCCATCGTCGAGGTCATGACCTGGAATTTCGCCATTCTCGCCGCGGATCAGATTGTGAACCACGCGGCTAAGATCCGCTACATGTTCGGCGGGCAGGCCAAGGTGCCCATCGTGATTCGCGGACCAGGGGGAGCTGCCCACCAGCTGGCGGCCACCCATTCTCAGAGCCTGGAGGCCTGGTGGGCCCATGTGCCGGGCCTGAAGGTCGTGATGCCAAGCACCCCCTATGACGCCAAGGGTTTGCTCAAATCGGCCATACGCGACGACAACCCCGTCATTTTCATCGAGGCGGAGCTCCTGTATGGGATGAAGGGGGAAGTGCCCGAGGAGGAGTACCTGATCCCCCTGGGGGTCGCCGATGTGAAGCGCGAGGGCGAAGACGTTACGGTGATCGCGCACTCGAAGATGGTCCACGTAGCCTTGCGCGCGGCCGCTGAACTGGCGGAGGAGGGGATTTCCGTAGAGGTAATCGATCCGCGGACGATCCGTCCCCTTGACACCGAGACGCTCTTTCGCTCGGTGCGCAAGACGAACCGCGTGGTCATCGTCGAGGAAGGCTGGCCTTTTGCCGGGGTGGGTGCCGAGTTCGCCTACCGGATCCAGCGGGAGTGTTTCGACGATTTGGACGCGCCGGTGGAGCGCGTAACTGGTGCGGACGTGCCCATGCCTTACAACAAGAACCTCGAGCGCGCCGCCATCCCCGACGTGGAGCGTGTGAAGAAAGCCGTGAAGCGGGTGCTTTACCTGTGAGGAGGCAGCCATGGCCGTGGTCGTCCAGATGCCGCGCCTCAGCGACACCATGGAAGAAGGCGTCCTCTTGAAGTGGCGCCTGGGCGAGGGCGCCAAAGTGGAGGTCGGCGACATCCTCGCGGAGGTGGAGACGGATAAGGCCAATATGGAGCTCGAGGCCTTCGACGGCGGTACCTTGCTGAAGGTCCTTGTCCAGGAAGGCCAGAGGGTTCCAGTGGGGACGCCCCTTGCCATTATCGGTGAGCCCGGGGAGGACATTGAGGCCTTGCTGGCGGGACTCGGTGTCCCCACGGTGAGGAGGCGAGTGGAACCCACGGCCGTCGAGGCTGAGCCGGCCAAGCCCCCAGGTCTGGAGGCTCAACGGGTCGTCGGCGAGCGCGTAAAGGCTTCCCCCTTGGCTCGTCGTTTGGCTCGGGAGGCGGGAGTCGACTTAGCCCAGCTGAAAGGCTCGGGGCCTGAGGGAAGGATAAGGAAAAGGGATGTGGAGGCCGCCATTTCGGCCCCCCGGGCACCCGAGGAGGCGGTCCGTCCTGCTCCGGAGACCCAAGCGCGGCCCGCCGAACGCTACGAGGAGATCGAACCCAGCCTGATGCGACTGGCTGTGGCGCGCCGGATGTCGATGAGCAAGGCCCCCGTCCCCCACTTCTACCTCACGGTCGAAGTGGACATGGACAAGGTGGTCGAGCTGCGCGAGTCCATCAAGGATATGGCTGGCGACGTGAAGATTACCTACAATGACATCATCCTGAAGGCCGTGGCGCTGGCCTTACGCCAGCATCCGTGGATGAACGCCAGCTACGTCGAGGGCAAGATCCGCCTCCACAAGCAGATCGACATCGGCGTGGCCGTGGCCTTGGAGGAGGGCCTGATTACCCCCGTCATCCGCAATTGTGACGGCAAGAGCCTGGGCCAGATCGCCCGCGAGATGCAGGACCTCACCGACAGGGCACAGAACCGAAAGCTCAAGCCCGAGGAGTACACGGGAGCCACCTTCACGGTGAGCAATCTGGGGATGTACGGCATCGAGGAATTCTCGGCGATCATCAATCCGCCGGAGGCTGGAATCCTGGCCGTAGGGGCTATTGCCAAGAAGCCGGTCGTGCGGGACGATCAGCTGGCAATTGGCTACCGCGCGCGCCTCACGCTGAGCTGTGACCATCGGGTGGTGGACGGCGCCACAGCAGCGCGCTTCCTGAACGAGGTCCGAAGGCTCTTGGAGAATCCTCTTTCCCTAATGGTGTGAGCGGAAAAGCCGGAGCTGGCAGACACTGTGGGATGAGGCTCAGAGAGGGGATCGGCACGTGAGAAGGAGCACCTATGGGCGACAAGGACTTTGACCTGGTGGTGATCGGTGCGGGACCTGGCGGTTACGTCGCAGCCATTCGCGCAGCTCAGCTGGGCCTCAAAACGGCCGTCGTCGAGCGCGACCGTGTCGGGGGAATCTGTCTGAACTGGGGGTGCATCCCCACGAAGGCCCTCCTGCGGAGCGCCGAGCTGCTGAACACGTTCCGCCGAGCCCGCGAGTTCGGCCTCGTAGCCGGGGATGTTTCCTTCGACTTTCCGGCCGTCGTCCGCCGGAGCCGGCAGATCGCGGATCGATTGGCACGAGGCGTGGAGTACCTTCTGCGAAAGAACAAGGTGGAGCTTGTGGCAGGTACCGCCACGCTCGCCGGGAAGGGCAGGGTTGAGGTGCGGTCCGACGGTGATGGCCGCACGCTATCCGCCCGGTACATCCTCCTCGCCACAGGGGCACACCCGCGGACACTACCCGGCGTTGAGTTCGACGGCACCAGGATCCTCACCAGCAAGGAAGCGATGACCCTGGATGCTCCCCCCGGTTCGATTCTCATCATCGGGGCGGGACCGATCGGCGTGGAGTTCGCCTACTTCTTCCACGCGTTCGGCAGCAAAGTAACTCTGGTGGAGATGATGCCGCACATCCTGCCGCTGGAGGACGCTGAGTGCACCGAGGTTGTCGAACGGGCTTTTAAGAAAGCCGGGATCGAAATTCTGACCAACGCCCGCGTCGGTTCCATCGAGAAGACAGCCACCGGAGTCAAGACCGCGGTCGTGCGGGACGGACAGGAACAGGTCCTCGAAGCTGAGAAGGCTCTTGTGGCTATCGGGGTGGAAGCAAACACCCAGGGCCTGGGGCTGGAGGAACTGGGCGTGGAGATGGAGCGCGGTTTCATCAAGGTAGACGCCTACGGGAGAACCAGTGTCGAAGGCATCTACGCCATTGGGGACGTGATTGGGCCTCCGCTCCTGGCGCACGTGGCGAGCCACGAGGGGATCGTGTGTGTGGAGGCGATCGCCGGCTTGCAACCAAGGCCCGTGGACTACACAAACGTACCCAGCTGCACCTACTGTCAGCCGCAGGTGGCCAGCCTCGGCCTCACGGAGGAGAGAGCGAAAGCGGCCGGCTACGAGGTCCGCGTGGGGCGATTCCCCTTCCGCGCAAACGGGAAGTCCCTGGCCCTTGGGGAGTCGGAGGGGTTCGTCAAACTCATCTTCGATAGTCGGCATGGGGAACTCCTCGGGGCGCACATTGTGGGTCCCGAAGCCACGGAGCTCCTCGCCGAACTCGGGGTCGCCAAGACCCTGGAAACCACGATGGAGGAAATCGCATCCACCCTTCACGCACACCCCACGCTGAGCGAGGCGATCATGGAGGCGGCCCTCGATGCCGGAGGAAAGGCGATCCACATCTGAAGGACGGCCGGGTATCCTCTGGGTTTGGGGGCCCCGGACCATGGAATATCGGGCTGCCTGGGACCTGCAACGCTCCCTTTTTAGCGCCCGGACAAGGGGCGAGATTCCAGATACGTTGCTCCTCTTGGAACACCCTCCCGTTTTCACGATTGGGCGCAGCGGGGGGCAAGGGGATTTTCGCCTGCCCGCGAGTCGGCTTTCGGGGCTGGGAATCCCGGTTATCGAATGTGATCGGGGCGGCAGGGTCACCTTCCACGGCCCCGGGCAACTTGTGGGATACCCGATCCTCGACCTGGCCCAGCACCGGAGGGACGTCCACTGGTACTTGCGCACCATCGAAGAGGTGCTGATTGTCACCCTCGATCAGTTCGGTATTCGCGCGCAGAGAAGGCCGGGCCTCACCGGAGTGTGGGTGGACGAACAGAAGATAGCCGCCATCGGGATCAAGGTCAGCCGCTGGGTCACGATGCACGGTTTCGCCCTAAACGTGGCGACGGACCTCCACCACTTCAACTACATCGTGCCCTGTGGAATCCGGAACCTCGGCGTGACCTCCATGGCTCGGGTCCTCGGGCACAAGGTCGATCTCCTGGAAGTGGCCGATGCCTGCGTCCGCGCGTTTGCGGAACGGTTCGGTTTTGCAGAGTACCGATACGTGTCCGGGGACTTGTTGGCGCTTCTGAAAGTGGGGGGATCCAGTGTGACAGCGGGGGAGCAGAATCCCTGACGGGCTCGTGCGGGGTTGGGGGAAGGCAACGAAGTCAACGAGTTGGCGGCGAGCTTCGCAGAGCGGGGGCGAACTTTCCGCCTGGAGGGGCAAGAGGTACTGTCGTTTTCCGGAAATTTGGTTTGCAGAATTCCTCACGGTTGGCTACAATCGCACCGCACCGTGCCGTGGGGGGAAACGTGGCCGTCGGTCTCACCTGGGGAGAGGCGGAGGGGGAATCCGAAGTGCCTGGGGAAGAAACCCGCTTCCGTGAAGGCGACGAGGGCCGGCGGTTCGAGAACCGGATGGGTAGAGCGAGGCGGAGTGGGTACCACGGGACGCAAGGAAGCCGCGGTTCGAGTGCTAATCCGGGGGGAAGAAGCACGCGCGGGCAAGAGGCCCGGGTACCTGCCTTGTTGATCTCTGGACCCGTGGGAAAGAAGGGGCCGGGAGCCTCCCACTGTGAAGCAAGGGGCGCGAAGCAAGACAATCTCGCCAGGAGACGAAGCGGCAGCCGACCATTTCGGTTCGAGGAGAATGGGTGGGAAAGCTCGCCATTTCCTGGCAGGGATAGGGCACGGGTTCGCGTTCGGAGCAGGAAGGCTTCATTCTAATCGAGCGGGAAGTTAGGTGCACGGGCCGGAGCGGTACGGATGAATCCATTCTTTCCGGTTTTGCTGACGGCGCTCTTTGTCGGTTTCCTGGTGGCGGCGATGCTCGGTCTCAGTCTCTTGCTCGGGCCGCGCCGCAAGTCAGCTGCCAAGGGGGAGCCCTTCGAAACGGGTATGGTCCCGTTCAACCTTCCGGGGGATCGGTTTGCGATCCGGTTTTACGTGATCGCCATCCTGTTCGTCATTTTCGACGTCGAGCTCGTGTTTCTTTTCCCCTGGGTCACTGTTTTCCGAACCCTGGGCTGGTTTGGCTTTGCGGAAATGGCCTTCTTCCTTGCGGTATTGGCTTTGGCCCTCCTATACGCGTGGAAGAAAGGGGCACTGGAATGGGAGTAAGGCACTGGCTGGGCGATAACTTTTTGACCACCCGGGTGGACCAGGTGGTTGCCTGGGCGAGAAAATACTCGCTCTTCCCCTACCCGTTCGTCACAGCCTGCTGTGGAATGGAGTACATGGCGGTCTCCGCCGCCCATTACGACCTCGACCGCTTCGGGGCGGCTTTTCCCAGATTTACCCCGAGGCAGGCCGACCTCCTGATGGTCGTGGGCACCATCAGCCACAAGATGGCGCCCATCCTGAAACGGGTGTACGAGCAGATGACGGAGCCGAAGTGGGTCATGGCCTTCGGGGTGTGCACGTGCACAGGCGGCTTCTACGACAACTACGCGACCGTTCAAGGGATTGACACCATCATCCCTGTGGACATCTACGTGCCCGGCTGCCCGCCGCGCCCGGAGGCGGTGATCAAAGGGATCATGATGTTGCAGGAGAAAATCACCAAGATGCGCCAGGAATACTGAGGTGGGGATGGAAGAGAGGGAGCATCCTGCGGTCGCCCGACTCAGGGAGGCCTTCGGCGAAAAGGTCCTCGACGTTTACACCTTCCGCGGCGATACCGTCGTGGTCCTGGATCGCAGTGTCAATGTGGAGGCCTGTCAGCTGCTGCGAGACGATCCCCAGTTGCAGTTCAATTTCCTCATGGATCTAACGGCGGTGGACTACCTCGGCTTCAACCGAAAGCCTCGCTTTGAGGTGGTCTACAACCTCTACAGCCTCGCGAACAATTTGCGGCTGCGGTTGCGGGTGCCGGTCCCCGAGGAGGACCCGATCGTGCGCACCGTAAGCCACCTCTGGAAAGCGGCAAACTGGGCCGAGCGCGAGGTCTGGGATATGTTCGGCATCCGTTTCGAGGGTCATCCCAATCTGAAGAGGATCTTGCTCTACGAGGAATTCGAAGGGCATCCACTGCGAAAGGACTATCCGGTCAACAGACGACAGCCACTGGTCGGGCCGCGAAACTGAACCCTTGGAACAAAGGATGGGGGCGGAACCATGGACGAATTGCTGCACTGGATGAAGGACGAAGCCGGACGTCTCGAGCGCAAGTTCGAGAAGTTGTTTGAGGATGTCAGCCAGCGCCAGCAGGAGATCCTCCAGGCTCTGGAGCGGCTGGAGCGAGACCGAATGAGCTTGGTCAGGGCCGTCGAGAGGTTGGAGAAGGCGCAGGAGGAAATGAGCCATCAGCTTCTGACGATGATGGAAGCGCTGAAGCGTTAGCCGGACCGGCCGGGGGGTGCCTCGCGGGCACGGCACAGTTGGTTCGCCCCGTCGACGGAAAGCTGGGAGAGTGGTTTCGCCCCGGAGCGAAGGGATCTATGGTACTGGAAGAGAAAGTGGACGCCACCACCGGGCTAAGGACCCGCAGCATGTTGCTGAACATGGGTCCTTCCCACCCCGCAATGCACGGCGTGATCCGGATCATCCTGGAACTGGACGGGGAGAAGGTGGTCGATGCCGATGTCGAGATCGGATATTTGCACCGCGCTTTTGAGAAAGAGGCCGAGACGGTCCGCTGGCACCAGGTTTTCCCCTATACCGACCGTCTGAACTACGTTTCCCCGCTGATCAACAACGTCGGATACGCGCTGGCGGTGGAGAAGCTCCTCAGCATTGACATTCCGGAACGGGCCAAGTACATCCGGGTGATCCTGTGCGAGCTGTCGCGAATCTTCGATCACCTCACCTGCATCGGCCCCATGGCCATGGAGATGGGGGCCATGACGGTCTTCCTCTACTGCATGAAGGCCAGGGAGTGGATCCAGGAGGTGATCGAGGACGTCACGGGCGCCCGGCTGACTGTGTCGTACTGCCGCATCGGTGGGGTGAAAGCCGATCTGCCGCCGGATTTTGCGGAAAAGACCCTCTCGGCCCTGCGGCGTGTGCTCGAGGTGGTGGACGAGGTCGACAAGCTTCTCACCCGCAACCGCATCTTCTACGATCGGACTAAGCACGTGGGAGTGATCACTCAGGAGGAGGCGATCTCCTACGGATTCACGGGGCCGCTCCTTCGGGCCACCGGCATCGAATACGACGTCCGCAAGGCGCACCCGTACCTTGTGTACGACCGGATCGAGTTCGAGGTCCCCAGCGGGGCAAATGGCGATACCTACGATCGCTATCTTGTGCGGATTGAGGAGATCCGTCAGAGCGCCCGCATCGTGCGCCAGGCTCTGGAGCAGATGCCCGCCGGTCCGGTGCACGTTGCCGAAGCGCCTGAGCTCGTCCCCGGCTGGCTGATGGTCGACAAGGCCAAGGTGGGTCAGACTTCCTCGCTTCTCAACCGCCGGGCCGGGATCGATCCCACCCTTGACGGGAGCCAAAAAGACTTCGCGCCGTACATCAAAAGCCCTGATCGTCGGGTTAGCCTTCCGCCCAAGGAGGACACCTACGGGAACATCGAAGGCCTGATGAACCACTTCATGCTGATCATGGAAGGGAATGGGATTCGCCCGCCGGTAGGCGAGACCTATATGGCGGTGGAGGGGGCCAATGGTGAGCTGGGTTTCTACATCGTAAGCGATGGGACCGATCGCGCTTATCGCGTCCGGGTACGTCCACCCTGCTTTTATCTGATGCAAGCCCTTCCGCGGCTTATCCGCGGCCACATGGTGGCAGACGTCATCCCGATCTTCGGCTCCATCAACATGATTGCGGGAGAACAGGACCGATGAGCGTACCACTGCCGGAGCCCGTTCGGAGCAGAGCCCAAGAGATCATCCGACGCTACCCTGAGAAACGGGCCGCTGTGATTCAGCTTCTGCATCTGCTGCAGGACGAGTTCGGTGCCATCGATCCTCGTCTGGAACGCATGGTGGCCGAACTGGCGGGGATTCCCCTGACCTTTGTTCGCCAGGTGGTGACCTTCTATACCATGTTCCGTACCCAGCCAGCGGGCAGGTACCACATCAAGGTCTGCCGCAGTATTTCCTGCCACCTGATGGGTGCCACCACCGTACTTGAGTACCTGCAGAAGAAGCTGGGGATCGAGGAGGGGCAGACCACGCCGGACGGTCGCTTCACGCTATCGACGGTGGAGTGCCTCGGGGCCTGCGAACTGGCCCCGATGATGCAGGTAAACGGGGACTTCTACGGTCCCCTGAACGAGCGAAAGATCGATGAGATTCTCGAACAGCTAAAGTAAGCGCATGGCACAGGTCAAGATCATCACGGAGTTGTTCGAGGTAGAGGGATCGCACCGCCTGGACGTGTACGAGCGCCACGGCGGCTATCAGGCGATCCGCAAGGTCCTCGCGGATTACAGCCCGGAGGCCGTGATCGAGGAGGTGAAGAGATCGCGTCTGCGCGGTCTCGGGGGGGCGGGGTTCCCTACAGGCCTCAAGTGGAGCTTTGTCCCCAAGCAGACGACGAAGCCGAAGTACGTGGTGGTCAATGCGGACGAGGGGGAGCCTGGGACCTTCAAGGACCGCTACATCATGATGAATGTGCCCCACAACCTCCTCGAGGGGATTATGATTGCGGCCTACGCGATCGGGGCCCACACCGCCTTCATCTACCTCCGTGGCGAGTATGTTCGCCCCCGCCGGCGGCTGGAACAAGCCATTGCTGAAGCCTACGCCAAGGGCTACCTCGGGGAGAGTATCTTCGGTAGCGGCTACCGGCTGGATGTGTGGCTCCACTTGGGTGCGGGAGCTTATATCTGCGGCGAAGAGACAGCGCTCCTTGAGTCGCTGGAGGGCAAGAAGGGATGGCCGAGACTCAAACCGCCGTTCCCCGCAAGCGTGGGCGCGTTCGGATGCCCCACGATCGTGAACAACGTGGAGACGCTGTCGTACGTGCCCCACATCATCCGCCGCGGCGCGGAATGGTTTGCATCGCTGGGAACGGAGCGCTCCGGAGGAGCCCGCATCTTGTCCATCAGCGGCCACGTGCAGAGGCCCGGGATCTACGAAGTTAGCATGGATACCACCCTGCGCGAAGCGATCTTCGACTGCGCGGGCGGAATTCGCGAGGGCCGATCCCTGAAGGCCGTGATCCCTGGGGGGAGTTCGAGCCCAGTATTGCGGGCCAATGAGATCGACGTCCCGTGCTGCTTCGACGCTCTGGCGGCGGCCGGCTCGATGGCTGGCTCCGGCGCGGTAATCGTGATGGACGACACCACCTGTATGTTCGATGCCCTGCGCAACATCGTCCACTTCTACGCCCACGAGTCCTGCGGCCAGTGTACGCCATGCCGCGTCGGGACGGGCTGGCTGCGGAGGATCATGGATCGCATCGCCGAAGGCCGGGGCATGCCCGGGGACGTGGACAACCTGTATTCCATCGCCGCCGACATGCTGGGACGCACCATTTGTCCTCTCGGTGACGCCGCCGCGATGCCCGTAATGAGCTTCGTGGAGAAGTTTCGCGATGAGTTCGAGGAACATGTCCGCCACGGAGGCTGCGACCTTCAGGCGGTACGCCCGGTAAGGGCGAGCTGAATCCGCGGAAGCTGGACGGAAGAGTCGCACGATGCCAATCCTGACGATCGATGGGAAGACGATCGAAGTAGAGAAGGGAACCACGATTCTACAGGCGGCCCAGCGCCTGGGAATCGACATCCCCCACTATTGCTATCACCCAGGCTTGCGCATCGCGGGTAGCTGCCGCATGTGCCTGGTCGAAATCCAGGGGGTTCCCAAGCTGCAGATCGCCTGCTACACCGAAGCGACCGACGGGATGGTCGTCTTCACCCAGAGCGAGAAGGTGCAGCAGGCCCGCAGGGCGGTCCTGGAATTCCTCCTTGTCGACCACCCCCTGGACTGCCCCGTGTGCGATCAGGCTGGTGAGTGCTACCTGCAAATCTATTACATGCAGCACGGGCTGCACCCCAGCCGGGTCCGGGAAGACAAGCTCAAGCGGGCCAAGGTGAGGGTCCTGGGTGAGCACATCGTGCTCGATCAGGAACGGTGCATCCTGTGTTCTCGCTGTGTGCGCTTCACCGAAGAGGTCACGCGAACCTTCGAGCTGGGCATTTTCAACCGGGGTGACCGATCGGTGGTGGATGTCTACCCAGGAGAGCAGTTGCGCAATCGCTATCAGGGGAACCTGGCGGACATCTGCCCTGTGGGCGCCCTGACGGATCGGCAATTCCGGTTCCGAACCCGCGTGTGGTATCTGGACCAGGCCAAGTCGATCTGTCCCGGTTGCAGCCGCGGTTGCAACATCGTCGTGGACTTCAACGTACGCCGCGGCTATAAAGCGGGAGGTCGCAGGATCCCCCGCATCCGGCCCCGGCCCAATCCCTGGGTGAATCAGTACTGGATGTGCGACGATGGGCGCTACGGCTTCGGCTGGGTAGAAGGGCTGGATCGGATCCTATCGCCCAAGCTCCTCGAAAATGGGCACCCGAGGGAGATCCCGTGGGCAGAGGCTATCCGGCTTGCCGGGGCGTGGATCGGAGAGGCGGCTCGAGAGAAAAAGCTCGGAGTGCTGCTGTCGCCGAGGATGTCCAACGAGGAGATCTACGCGGCAAGCTACGTTTTGCGTTCGCTGGGCGTCGGGAACGTGGGGTACTGGGCCGAGCCGGCCACACCGGGGGACGAAGATGACCTCTTGATTAAGGCCGACAAGAACCCGAATACGTACGGGGCCCGGCTCATCACCGGGGTGCCGCAAGAAGACCACTTAGCCAGAATGGTGGAGGCGCTGAGCTCGGGCGCCGTCGACACGGTTCTGATCTTCCTGCACAACCTCGAACAGGCCCGAGCGGGCCGGGCGGCTTTGGAGACCTTGCGTCGCGCCAAGCGCTTTGTCTTTGTGGGAACCAACTGGAACCGAACGGCTGCCGCAGCCAGTCTGGTCCTGCCTGTCACCGCCTTCACGGAACAGGAGGGCACATTTACGAATTTCCAGGGCCGTGTGCAGCGTTTCTGGCAGGCCGTCGAACCCATGGGTCAGGCTCGGTCCGCCCTGAGCGTGCTCAACGAGCTTGCGGCGTCGTGGGGAATACCTCCCCTACCGGACAACGCCGCAGAGGCGTTCGCGCGGCTTGCAAGCGAGAACCGGGCGTTTGCGGGGCTGAGTTACGAAACTCTCGGTGACCAGGGCCAGACAGTGCGGGCCTCAGAAGAACCAGGGGTGGTTGGGCCCTGACGGGGCCTGGGGCGTCGCAGGTGCGGATGGGCAGGGAAGAGGCCTGCGGGAGACAGGTGGCGGGATTCCGAACGTAAGGGGCAAGGGTAACGAGGGATGGTGCTTGAGGCCGTCATCGTATTGTTGAAAGCCGGGTTTATCATCACGGTGGCACTCACCTTTGGTGCGGTGTTGACGTGGGTGGAACGGAAGCAGTCCGCCGTGATGCAGGACCGGATCGGGGCGAATCGTGCCGCGATCCTCGGGCTGCGCGTGATCGGACTCTTCCATATTCTGTCAGACGCCATCAAGATGTTCACGAAGGAAGAGTTCACCCCTGCGCGCGGCGACAAGTTTCTGCACACCCTGGCGCCTGCCCTGAGCATCTTCTTCGCCTTGATGACCTTTGCGGCCATCCCATTCGGCGATACCCTACGCGTCGGAAACCGCGTGATCGATCTTCAGGTGGCCAATCTGAACGCCGCAGTCCTGTTTGTGTTCGCGATGGTGTCTCTCGGCGTGTACGGGGTGGTGCTTGGGGGATGGGCCTCCGAGAACAACTATTCGTTCCTCGGGGGGATGCGGGCCTCGGCCCAAATGATCTCCTACGAGGTGACGCTTGGCGTGTCGGTCATCGGGGCCCTTTTGATCTACGGTACACTGAACCTGCAGGAGATGGTGCGGTACCAGGGGCACATGTACGCGGGGTGGATCCCGCGCTGGGGCATCCTTCTTCAGCCCTTGGGATTCCTTCTGTTCCTCGTCGCCGGCATTGCGGAAACCAAGCGGGTTCCCTTCGATCTTCCCGAAGGCGAGTCAGAGATCGTGGGCTACTGGGTCGAGTACTCGAGCATGAAGTGGGGGATGTACATGTTCACCGACTTCATCGAGATGACCCTGCTCTCGGCCATGGCCTCGACCCTGTTCCTCGGCGGCTGGCAGGTCCCGTGGCTTATGCCCGACGGTTTCCATTTTCCCTGGGCCACGGTACCATTGCCCCATCTTGCGGTTGTCGTGCTCCAGGTGGGTGCGTTCTTGCTGAAGGTGTCGTTTCTTCTCTGGCTGCAGATGCTCATCCGCTGGACATTGCCTCGGGTTCGCTATGATCAGCTTATGGCGATCACCTGGAAGTATCTGCTTCCCCTGTCCCTGCTGAATGTGATTCTGACAGCGGCTGTTCTGCTGGTCCTAAGGTAGAGCCATGAGAATACCGCAGTCCGAGCGAGAGCTGACCTGGTGGGAGAAGATCTATCTCCCGGAAGTCGTCCGGGGATTGGCCATTACGGGTCGCCATTTCTTCGTTAACCTGGCGCGCCACGTCCTCCACCTGCTCGGGTTCAACAAGGTTCCGAAGGGCGCGGTCACGTTCCAGTACCCCGAGGAGGTGCGACCGATTTCACCCCGGTTGCGGACCGTGCATCGCCTGGCTCGCCGTGCCGATGGAAGCCCTCGCTGCGTCGCCTGCATGATGTGCGAGACGGTTTGCCCCGCGAACTGCATCTCGATTGTGGGGGCCGAGCATCCGGATCCCAATATCGAAAAGTACCCCGTGCGGTTCGATATCGATCTCGGCAAGTGCGTCTTCTGCGGTTTCTGCGTAGAGGCCTGCCCCGAAGACGCGATCCGAATGGACACAGGTATCTACGACTTCGCTGCCTACACGCGGGAAGGGATGATCTTGACTCTCGAAACGCTTCTCTCCCTCGAGCCCGCCCCCTATGTGAAGGTCCCACCCCAAGACCGAGCTGCGGACCCGGGGCCGATCCACGCTAGGAAGGGGACGGTGGCACCGCTGTGACGTCGGAGCGTCCCAGGTGCTGCGGCCACACGGATCCGCAGGGCAAACAGGCTCACCTTGGGCGGTGGCCGTCGCCAAGCCATCTGAGAAGCTACCATGGAAGAGCTGAAGGAGATACAGGTTCTTGATCGGGGCTTTGTGCGCCTTGTGGACTTCATGGGCGGCGACGAGGCGGTCGTACAGGCGGCGCGGGTGTCCACCGGTCAGGGAAGCAAAGGACCGGAGCGAGACCGCGCCCTGATCGATTACCTTCTCAGTCACCGTCACGAGACGCCTTTCGAGCACAGCGTTTTCAAGTTCCACGTGCGCTGCCCCATTTTCGTGGCCCGGCAATGGTTTCGCCATCGCATGGCCAGCTACAATGAGGTCTCCGGGCGCTACACCGAGCTGAAAGACGAATTTCACCTGCCGTCTGTGCTGCGCACGCAGGTTTCGAAAGATTACCGCTACGAGCCCCTGCCGGAGGAGAAGGTCGCTCCCCTTCTTCGCAAGATCTCCGAACACTACGAGAGTTCGTACCGGTTGTACCAGGAACTCCTGGAGGCGGGAGTGGCCCGGGAACAAGCCCGAATTGTACTCCCCCTCGCCCTGTACACCGAATTCTACTGGACGGTGAACGCCCGCTCCCTCATGAACTTTCTGAGCCTGCGGGCCGAAGCGCACGCGCAGGAGGAGATCCGCGCCTACGCCAATGCCATCCTGGAGATCTTCCGCCAGAAAATGCCGTGGACCTACGAGGCCTTCATGAAATACTGGTTCAAGCCGGTCCTGTAGAGAAAGCGCTTGGACGAGGCGCGTCTCTCGCCATCTGCCGGCGCGAGGGGAATAAACCGGCCGGGAGTAGGGTTCACGCTTCGTAGGGCGCAAGTGGTTTCGAAGCGGGGGGCAGGTGGGTCGAACTCCGGCTGAAGGCCGAGCGTGGAAATTTAGGCACCTTCCCCGACCCGCATCGGGCGGCGGGAGCGTCCGGCTCGCCGGCAGGGCGCCGAAAGGATCTTGGCCACGGCCACTGTGTCCTCGCCCCCGGCTGCGACCGCGGAAACGGGCAGCAAGGAAAGGACGGATTTCTCCAGACGGAGGGCGGGGAGGGTTTGTCACGGGAGGCTGCGGTCCCTCTGCATTAGGGAAGGGGGCGAGTCGTGTGCTGTTTCTCGGGGTGTAGCTGCACGGTGTGCGTGGATGGGTGAAGACGGATGAGGGATCAGGGGAAATCTCCTCCAGCTGTTCCAGCGCGGCGACCACCATGGCTCAAGACGCGCATTCCCACGGGCGGGGAATTCGTGCGGGTTCGGGAGCTTGTAGAGCGGCACGGTCTGCACACGGTTTGCCAAAGCGCCCGCTGCCCGAACATCGGGCACTGCTGGTCCCGCCGGACCGCCACGTTTATGATCCTAGGCAATGTGTGCACGCGGAGCTGTCGTTTCTGCGCAGTCGCGAAGGGGATTCCGCAGCCCGTCGACTTGGCGGAGCCGCGCCGGGTGGCCGAGGCGGTGCAAAAGCTGGGACTTCGCTACGCCGTGATTACCTCCGTCACCCGTGATGATCTGCCGGACGGCGGTGCCTCCTTGTTTGCGCAGACCATTCGGGAAATTCGGAAGCGCGTGCCCGATTGTCGCGTGGAAGTATTGATTCCCGACTTCCGCGGTTCCCGCGACGCTCTCGAGTTAGTACTCGAGGCGAGGCCCGATGTACTGAACCACAATCTGGAAACGGTGCCAAGCTTGTACTCGCTGGTCCGGCCCCAGGCGGACTACCGCCGCTCGCTGCAGGTTCTGGCATGGGCGCATCAAGCCGGCGTCGTCACCAAGTCGGGCCTGATGCTCGGGCTGGGCGAAACCCAGGAGGAAGTGAGGCAGGTCCTGTGGGACCTGAGGGACGCGGGCTGCACCATTCTTACTCTCGGACAATATCTCCAGCCCTCCGCCCAGCATCTGCCGGTCCTGCGCTTCGTGCCTCCGGAGGAATTCTCGCTGTGGCGTCAGTGGGGGCTTTCCATCGGTTTCCGCCACGTGGAAGCAGGGCCCCTCGTTCGGAGCAGCTTCCACGCGGAGGAACAAGCCGGGCACCTGGCCGGATGTTGACAGCCTCGAGCTCGGGCAATTGGTCCGTCTCCGGTAGGACTGCGGGCAGAGGCGGGATCGAATATGGCGAACACGAGCTGCTCGAAGCGAGTAGCCGATTCCAAAGTGGTTACAGAGATCATAGCCTTCCCAAGCGATGCCAATACGAGAGGGGTCGTGTACGGGGGAAGGCTTCTGCACTGGGTGGATATGGTCGCCAGCCTGGTCGCCCGGAAGCACTGTGAGGGGCCCGTTGCCACCCTGCGGATTGAGTTCGACTTCCTGCAGCCGGTCCAGGTCGGGGATCACGTCCGATTCGTTGGGCTCGTGACGCGCGTCTTCCATCGATCCTTCGAGGTCCAGGTGGACGTGTACGCCGGCCAGGACTTCGGGACACAGGAGTCTCTGGCAGCCCGCGGATTCCTGGTTTTCTCGTGTCTCGACGAACAAGGGCGGCCGCGCGCTGCCCCCGAGCTTGTTCCGGAGAGCGAGGAGGAAAGGGCCCGCTGGGAGGAGGCCGGTAGACGGAGGGAATTGCGCGAGAGTCTCAGCGGAGCCGGTAACTCGCCGCGACAACCGTGAGGCCCAGCTCTGCCCTACCAGGTACGGTGCGACGTGTTCACCATCCGCGGACGACTTTTCCGCCCAGGGCGCGTGAAGACGAGGAGAGTCCATGGTGAAGGGGAAGCTGCCCGAACTGGGAAAAGTGGACTTGCACTTCTTTCAAGAAGTCATCTATCCGCATCTCGGGGCTAAGGATCCCACCGTCATTTTAGGGCCGACCCACGGGGTCGACTTCGGCGTGGTAGACCTCGGCGACAAGGTAATGGTCACGTCGGCCGACCCGGTTTACATTGCGCCCGCCCTGGGGTGGGAGAGGGCCGCCTGGTTCGCCTTGCACATCCTGGCCAGCGACGTGGCCGTTAGCGGGATCCGTCCCCGTTATCTGAGCATTGATTTAAACCTCCCGCCGGAGATGGATGAGGACGTGCTGCGCATCATCTGGCATACGCTCCACAGGGAGGCAGAGAAGCTGGGGATCGCCATCGTCAGTGGGCACACGGCGCGTTACGCCGGCTGTACGTATCCCATGGTAGGCGGAGCGACCGTCATCGGCGTGGATGATCGCCGCAAGCTGGTGGACCCACGCTCGGTTCGGCCTGGCGATCTGGTCATTGTTACCAAAGGGCCAGCCATCGAGACCACGGGGCTGATGTCGGTCCAGTTCCCGGAGTTTATTGAGGAGCGATTTGGGCCGGAAGCCGTGGAAGAGGCGCAGGGGATCTTTTACCAGATGACCGTGGTTCACGATTGCGCTATCCTCTCGGAGGTGGGAGGAGTCCACGCGATGCACGACGCCACAGAATGCGGGGTGTGGGGTGCCCTGTCCGAAATGGCGGAAGCGGGCGGTTGGGGGCTCCGTGTCTGGCCGGAGCGGATTGTTGTGCAGGAGATCGTCTCCAAGACCTGTGAGGTCTTTGACATCGATCCCTTCAAAGCGATCAGCGAGGGCACTCTGGTCGCTGTCGTGAGCCCACCGAAAGCGGAGGAAGCCGTAGAAGCCCTCCAGCGAGAGGGGATTCAGGCCAGCGTCGTCGGGGAGGTAATCCCGCGCGAGGAAGGGACCTGGCTCGTTTACCGCGACCGAAAGGAGCCGCTCCTCCACCCGAAGGTCGATCCGTTCTGGCTCCGCTTCGAGGAGTACCTACAGAAGCAGAGGCAGAGGATGGCTTGAAGGCGCGTGCGGTGCTGAGATCACGACCAGGCTGGCGCCATGGCTGACCGTCTGTCGACTAACAGGGTCTCGGAACAGCTTGAGGCCATCAAGCGGGAGGTGAGCGAATCCCGCAACCTGGCGGGACTCTACCGCGCCGTGGCGATGGGCCTGGCCGACTTGTTCCAGGCCCGCCGGGTCCTGATGCTGCACGAGGTGGAGTGTCAAGACGGTCTGCGTCCCGTGTTCGCCTGGCCGGAGGAACCCCTCGGGCTGTGGTCCACCCTTCAGATACCCGCAAGCGACCCCCTCTATTGTGCCCTTCTGGAGGCCGGGGAACCGGCCATTCTCTTTGCGTCGCTAGTGCCGCGGCTCCAGGAGCAAAAGTCCCGGTCGCTTGAGCTTCTGAGCAGGATCGCCCCCTGGGACTATGCGATCCCCATCGGCCGGGAAAAATACCTGGCGGCCGCTGTTTTCTTGGCCGGCAGCCGGCGCAGACCGGATCCGAAAGGGAAGCTGGCCGCGGAGCTGGAGCACCTGGCCGACGTCGTTTCCTATGCCCTCATGGCCATGCTGACCATGGAGCGCCTCCAGCGCGAAGCCAAAGAGAAGGCGAAGCTGGTGGAGGTTGGTAAGCGCATCAGCGCTTCCCTCAACGTGGAGGACGTGCTCCACGGCATTGTCGAGGCGGTCCGGGAGGTCGTCCCTTGCGATCACGCGGCGGTCTTCCTCCTCGATCAGGACAAAGGCGAGCTGCGGCACGCGGTGTATCAGGGAATCGCCGAACGGGTACCGGAGGATTTCCGGCTCAAGGTGGGCCAGGGGTTGGTGGGCTGGGTGGCGATCACCGGTCAGCCGGTGCTTATTCGAGACGTGAGGAACGACAGCCGCTACCTGCGGTTCTTCGAGGATTCGCGGGCGGAACTGGACGTTCCGATCAAACGCGGAGAGCGGGTGCTCGGGGTGATCAGCCTGGAGTCACGGCAGCCCGGGGCCTTCAACGAGCATCACCTCGAGCTTCTGCAGGCCTTCGCGGGCCAGGCGGCGGTGGCCATCGAAAACGCCCTTCTCCTGGACGAGCTGGTGGAAAAAAGACGCCTCGAGCAGGAGCTCATCATCGCCCGGGAGGTGCAGAAGGCGCTCCTTCCCCGCAGTATGCCGCGGATCCGTGGCTATCGCTTTTCCGCGATCACCATCCCGAGCGGGATGGTCGGCGGCGATCTGTACGATACGGTTGAGTTCGGCGACGGGACCGTCGCCCTCGCCATCGGTGACGTGGCCGGTAAAGGCACCCCTGGCGCCATCCTGATGGCCACCCTCTATTCGACCTATCGGGGCCTGCTGCGAAAGGGCTTTGCGCCCCGGAAGCTGATGCGTATCCTCAACAACCTCCTCGTCGAAAGGCTCGACACCGAGAGTTTCGCCACCTTGTTCCTCTCGGTTCTCTCGCCTCGCGAAAAGCGCCTCCGCTATTGCAACGCCGGGCACAATCCCCCGCTCTGGATCCGGGCCGACGGGACGGTCAGAAAACTCTCCGAGGGAGGCCCAGTGCTTGGATTTGTCCCCAATCTTCGCTATGCTGACACGCACATTACGCTGGGTCCGGGCGACATCATCGTTATGTACACCGATGGCGTGACCGAGGCGGCCAATGCCTCCGAAGAGCTGTTCGGCGAGGAGAGGCTGATGCAGCTGGCCGTGTCCTATCGTCACCTGGATCCCCGGCGACTGCGAGACCGCATCGTGCAAGCTGTGCAGGAATTCCGAGGGCAAGCTTCCCTCGAAGATGATCTCACGTTGCTGATCGTGAAAGTCCAGTAGAGGCGTGAGCAATGGTCTTGAAACTTCGCTATTACGGAGATCCGGTCCTGCGACGTCCTACCACCAATGTGGACCTGGCGGAACTCCGATCGGAAGCCTTCCAGGCTTTTCTCGACGACCTGGTCGAGACGATGCACGCGGAAGATGGTGTGGGGCTGGCAGCTCCCCAGGTCGGCAGCGATAAGCGCGTATGTGTTGCCAGCGACGGAGAGAAAGTCCACGTCCTGATCAACCCTCGTATCCGGGGGCGAAGTATCCAGATGGAGGAAGATGCCGAGGGGTGCCTGAGCCTCCCGGGCTTGCAAGCGCAGGTGCCGCGACACACCCGGGTGATCGTCGAAGCCCTCGATCCCCAGGGCAATCCCCTTGAGCTGCGGGCGAAAGGCCTCTTTGCCCGCGTTCTGCAGCACGAGATCGATCATCTGAACGGGGTCCTCTACATCGATCGGGCTGAGCCGGGGACCCTCGTGTGGCTGCGCAAAGACGAGCGGGACACCATCGAAAAAGTACCTGCCCAGCTTGCAGAGGTAAAGCGGGCTTTCGCCACCCGCTACCACGAGGGGAAAAAGCTGGCTGAATTGGTGTTCGATCCGCCCCGGATCACCGCAACGACCGCCTCGCACGGAGGGTCCGATGAGCGAGGAGGTTGACGCGAGGATTTCTTCCGCAGCCGTGGACGCGGCCGTGGGCTTGGAGGAGCACGGACGGCTGCTCTATCTTCGTCTGGCAGAGCTCATGTCCGATCCGATAAGCCAGCAGATGTTTGGCAAGCTGGCCGAGGACGAGCGGCAGCACGGCGAGATCCTGCGCCAGGGGCGATCCGAGCTCGTCCCGACCTTGGATCCCGCGCGCCTCGATTGGGTTGTGGACGGTTCTGCTCGCTCGCCATCCCCTGTGTCATCCCTGCTCAGCGGGGCATCGGAGGCGATGATCGCCGCCGGCCACTCACGCTGCTGCTCTGAGTTAGACGCCATCGCCATCGCCGTAGTCCTGGAGCTTGCTTCCATTCGCTCCTACGCGGACCTCCTACGCGTCTGCCAGTCCGACGCGGCGCGCCTGACCCTTCGGAGACTCCTCGAGGAGGAGGAGAAGCACTTTGAGATCCTGGGGCGCCGAGCGCAGCAAGTGTTCCGAGACTTGAGCCTCGCGTAGGGTGGGGCATCGGGTCTGCACCCTGTCCCTGAGAGGCTGATTCCCGGCGACACAGGTTGAACACGGAGACGGCAATCTCACAGGAGCCAGAAACGGGCCAGCGGGAGGACGAATATGGGCGAAGTAATCCCGGCAAATCTGAACAATTACCCGCGGATCGGCGACGAGCCGGAGCAGCAGAAGCTGCGTCGGACGATTGCTGCGCTCGACCGAGGCGAGGCCACTCCCGATGATCTCGCGCGTGTTCAGGACGAGGTAACGGAGGAGGTGATCCGGGAGCAGGTCCAGGCCGGGATACGGCTGGTGACCGATGGGCAGATCCGATGGGATGACCCCATTACCTACTTCGCCCGATCTCTGGGCGGGGTGAGGATCGCGGGCCTCGTCCGTTTTTTCGACACGAACACCTACTTCCGCCAGCCCGTTGTGGAGGGGCCCATCGAATGGAAAGGCCCTGTGTTGGTGCGTGACCTCCGTTTTGCCCAGAGCCGGAGCCCCGTCCCCGTAAAAGCCGTGGTGCCGGGCCCCTACACCTTGGCTCGTCTCTCCGTGGACCAGTTCTACGGTGACCTCTCCGCCATGACGATGGCGTACGCGGAGGCGGTGCTGCACGAGGTGGAAGAGCTGATCGCCGCCGGCGCGCCCGTGGTGCAGATCGACGAGCCGTCGCTCGTCCGACATCCGGACGGGGTAGATTCGGCTCTGGCGGCGCTGTCCCGGCTTGCGGAGATCGACCGGCCGCAAGGGGTAAAACTGGGCGTCCTGATCTACTGGGGGCATCTTGGCGAGCGGCTCCAGCGTCTGCTCGACCTGCCTTTCGACTTCTACGGCCTCGACTTCGTGGAGGGGAGTCAGGATATTGACTATCTCCGGAACAAGAGGCTGGATGGGAGGGGCTTGGGGATTGGGCTCGTCAACGGCCGGAACACGCGGTTAGAACGCCCCGAGGAGCTTGCACGCCGGGTGCGGGAAATCCGTGACCTCTCCGGTTTCCAAATCGGGTATCTGCAGCCAAACTGTGGGCTGGAATTGCTTCCTCGCGCCACGGCCCGTCGGAAACTGGAGATCATCGCCGAGGCCGTAGATTTGCTCAGGTAGAAAGCGGGCTGGCCTGTCGCGGTAGCGGATTCGGCGGCCAGCTGACAGCGCCGGGCACGGAGGCACACCGAAGGACAATCGTATCGTTGAGGAGATGCTTATGGCCCTTCTCACCACAACCGTAGGGAGTTTCCCGAAGCCCGAGTACCTGACCAAGGCCCGAACGGCCTTCTCGCGCGGTCAGATCAGCCGAGATGAGCTCCGGCAGAAAGAGGAGCAAGCGACCCGGGAGTGTATCGCCCTCCAGGAGAGATTGGGGCTGGACATCCTGGTCGACGGCGAAATGTATCGGGGGGACATGGCCACCTACTTCGCGGAGCATTTGGAGGGGTTCCGCATCAGCGGGCTCGTCCGCAGCTACGGAAACCGCTACTACCGCAAGCCGATCATCGTGGGTCCTGTGCGCTGGCGTGGGCCTATTACCGTGGAGTGGTTTCGCTTCGCCCAGAGCCTGACCCAGAAGCCGGTGAAGGCGATCCTGACCGGGCCCTACACAATGATGGACTGGTCCTTTGACGAGTTCTACGCCTCGCGTAGGGAGGCCGCTCTGGATCTGGCGCACGCCCTCCACGAGGAGGTGCTCGCCTTGAAAGAAGCCGGGGCGCGTTATTTCCAGATCGACGAACCGGCCATTTCCACCCGCCCGGAGGAGATCGATCTGGCCCTCGAGACGATGCGAATCGTGACTGCTGGACTGGAGGGCTGCAAGACCATCACCCACATCTGCTACGGCGAATTCGACAAGATCTACCCCCGTATGCTCGACCTGGCCGTGGACCAGATCGATCTCGAAATGTCCAATAGCGGCTTCGACATGCTGCAACTGTTTCGCACCCATCCCTTCCGCAAGGAGATCGGGCTCGGGGTGATCGACGTCCACACCCACGTCGTGGAAGATGTCGACACCGTGGTTCGCCGCATCGAAATGGCCCTGGAGGTTTTCCGGCCAGAGCAGGTGTACGTCGACCCGGATTGCGGGCTGAAAACGCGCACCCCGGAGGAGGCGGAAGCGAAGCTCCGGGTGATGGTGGAGGCCAGAGATCAGGTGCGAGCAAGGCTTGGCTTGAGCTGAGGGAGTCGCGCTCCGCCCGGACCCGTAGAGGCCGGGGGTCAATGCGGAGCGGCGATCCGGGGGCTCGCACGGGAGGGGGAGGCTCCTGCCAGGAGCAACCAGGGGCAGGCGGGCAAGGCCGTTCGGTCTATTTGCTGCCTCAACCGGCGAAACCAAGCCCTCCGTAGATCATTGAATCCTTCCTGAGAGGAGCCCGCTGTCGTTGCACGCGTGCGGAAGAAGAACTATCTTATACGTCCGCGTTTGAGAGCGGGAACAAGGGAGTACGGGCGGTGCACGTTCCGATGAGTCTGTTTCAAGTTCACGCGGGCAAGACCGTCCGCGTCACAGACGTGACAGGTGGATGGGGTATCCGCAGACGCCTCGCACAGCTCGGGATCCTTCCGGGGACCAGGCTGCGCGTGGTAAGTCAGGGCGCGTTCGGTGGTCCCCTGCTGGTGGACATCGATGGGCGTGTGGTGGCCCTGGGTCGGGGGATCGCGGAGCGCGTTCTGGTGAGGCCTGAGGAATGACGATCGCGCTGGCTGGCCAACCTAATGCCGGCAAGAGCACGATTTTCAACCAAATCGCGGGGGTCCGAGCGGTCGCGGCCAATTTCCCGGGGACGACCGTCAAGTACAGCCGCAGCCAGGTACGCATCGGAAACGAAACCTGCACCTGTGTCGACCTCCCGGGTACCTACTCCCTGCAGGCCATGGACCTTGCCGAAGCGGAGGCGCGCTCCTTCCTCCTCTCGGGCGAGGTGGACGTGATCGTAAATGTGGTGGACGCGTCGCTGCTCCACCGCAGCCTGGAATTCACACTGGAGCTCCTGGAGCTGGAAATCCCCATGGTCGTCTGCCTCAATATGATGGACGAGGCAGCGCGCAAGGGAATGCACATCGATACAGACAAGCTCTCGCGTCTCCTCGGCGTGCCCGTGGTCGCCACCGTGGCGCGGACAGGTCAGGGAATCCGGGAATTGTTTCTCGAAACCATTCGGCAGGGCCAGAGCGGGCGTCGCCCCTCGCCACCCAGGTACGGTCGCGACTTGGAAGAAGCCATTCAGGCCCTCCTCTCGGTGATGGAGCCTGGGGATCGCAACCCACATGTGCCTCAGCGTTTCCTTGCTGTGAAGCTCCTGGAAGATGACCCCTTCCTGGCGCGTCAGATGCGGGAGTTGATCGACCGCATCCAGCCCGTCCTTTCCCAGATCCGGAGCGCGCTGGAGCAGAAGACAGGCAGGCCGGCAGAAGATCAGGTGAGGGTAGAACGACACGCCCTCGCTACCCATGTCTTCGAGCAGGCAGTCAAGGTCGCAAGGCCCTTCTCCGATGTACGGCACCGGGTCGACGCAGTGGCCACCCATCCCTATCTCGGCTACCTGATTCTCGGGATGGTCGTCTACGGGGTCTTTTTCACCGTTTTCCGCGTCGGGAGCCTTCTGGAAGGGCCTCTGCTCTCAGCATTCGACGCTCTGCGCGCGGCCACCCGGACTTCTCTCTCAGGATCGCCTTTCCTGTCCATGGCCGCGGACGGACTGTTGCAGGGCCTTGCTGGAGGCGCCGGGATCGTTTTTCCCTACCTGATCCCGTTCCTCTTGTTGCTCTCGCTCCTGGAAGATGTGGGCTACCTGCCCCGAGCAGCCGTGCTGATGGACGCCTTCTTTCATCGGCTCGGTCTTCACGGAAAGGCGATCATCCCCTTCGTTCTGGGGTACGGGTGCAACGTGCCGGCTGTGATGGCCACCCGCATCCTGGACACCAAGCGCGATCGGATTGTGTCCGGTATCCTCTCCACGATGATCCCCTGCTCGGCTCGGACGGCCATTGTGTTTGGGCTCTTGGCCTATTTCGTAGGCCCCTGGGCCGCGGTGTTTGTCTACGCACTGAATCTGGTGGTAATCGCGACCCTTGGACGGATCGCTTCCTCTTTACTCCCGGCTACAAGCCCCGGGCTGATCCTGGAAATTCCCCCCTACCGCTGGCCGTCCTTGCGGTTGCTCGGACTGAAGTCGTGGCTGCGCCTGCGGGAGTTCATCACCTTGGCCTGGCCTCTCCTGATTGGGGGGAGTCTGGTGCTGAGCCTGATCGACTATTTTCAATGGCGGATCGTCCTGGATCAGATCTTCTCGCCCTTCACCGCGTTACTCGGCCTGCCGGCCGCCGCGGGCACGACCCTCGTCTTCGGGATCCTGCGGAAAGAGCTTTCGCTCCTGATGCTGATTCAGGCGCTGGGCACCCCGCAGCTGAATACCGTCCTCTCTCCTCTGCAGATGCTGACCTTCACGGTGTTCGTGCTCTTCTATTTCCCCTGCGTCTCCACCCTTGCAGCCTTGATTCGGGAGATCGGGACGCGCTGGGCCCTAGCGGCCGTAGCGTTGACGACATTAGTTGCCACGATCCTCGCCCTTGCCGTTCGAACGTTTGGTGCCTTGCTTCTATAGGCCATGTCTGAACCCGAGCGGCCTGGGGATCTGGCTTGCGGACCAAGCCGGCCACCGGAGTCCGCTGTGCGGAACGCCCCTCTGCCCAGGGGCCATCGTGAGGCGAGGAGGCTGGTCCGTTCGCGGGCCGCGCGAAAAAGGTCTGCGCGGGATCGCCGTGATCGTGGCAGAAGGTAGAGCGATTAGGAGGTGGGGCGATGGTTCCGGAAGCCTCTGGCGTCGGCTGTTGACATTCCGGGCCGATTTGGGTATATTGCTCGGTGTTCACCGAGGTAGGAGGGAGGGTGGTGACGAAGAACCGCCTGATCGCGGACATGTTCGAGCAGATCGCCGACGTCCTGGAGTTCAAGTCGGAGCTCCCCTTCAAGGTGAACGCGTATCGCAAGGCTGCCCGGGTCATCGGCGATCTTCAGGAAGACATTGAACAGGTGTGGCGTGAGGGGAGGCTGGACTCCATTCCCGGAATCGGCAAGGGAATGCGAGAGAAGATCGAGGAGTTCCTCGCCTCTGGACGGATGTCCAAGTATGAAGAGGTGATGAAGGATGTTCCCGCCGGGCTCCTCGACCTGCTGAAGATCCAGAACCTCGGGCCGAAAACCCTCGCGTTGGCCCACCGGGAACTGGGAGTGAACAATCTCGAGGATCTGAAACGGGTAATTGAGGACGGGAGCCTTGCCGCTCTCCCCGGGATGGGGCCGAAGAAGGTGGAGAACATCCGGAAGGGGCTCGAGCTTTTCCAGACGGCCCAGGAACGAATCTCCCTCGGCGTCGCCCTGCCCATCGTGGAAGAGGTGATCTCCCTGATGAAGCAGCGTGCGGGGGATCTCATCGGTCGCATTCATCCGGCCGGTTCGCTGCGCCGGATGCGAGAGACGGTGGGTGATATCGACGTCCTTGCCGAAACGGACCAGGGCGCCCGCGTGGTTCAGACCTTCGTCTCGCTGCCGATTGTGGAGCGCGTACTGGCAGCAGGAGACACCAAAGGCAGCGTGATCGTACAGGGCGGGGTGCAGGTCGACCTCCGCGCCGTACCCTCCGACTCGTACGGGTCCGCCCTCCAGTACTTCACGGGGTCCAAGGCCCACAACGTGCACCTGCGGGACATCGCCAAACGTCGCGGGTTAAAGATCAGCGAGTACGGGATCTTTGACGTGAACCGCGACGAAAAGCTGGGCGGCCGGGACGAAGAAGAGATCTACAGGATCATGGGGATGGAGTGGATCCCGCCCGAGTTGCGCGAAGATCGGGGAGAGATCGAAGCGGCTGCCGAGGGGAAGTTGCCCCACCTCGTTGAGCTATCGGACCTCAAGGGCGATCTGCACGTCCACACCAAGTTCAGCGACGGTGCCGCCACCATCGAGCAGATGGTGGAGGCAGCCAAGAAGCTCGGGTACGTCTACCTGGGGATCTGCGACCACTCCCGCACGGCGAAATACGCACGCGGGTTGGAAATCGATACCCTGCTCAAACAACTGGAAGAGATCCAAAGACTGAACGACGAGCTGGACGGCTTCCGTATTCTGGCCGGAACAGAAGTCGATATCCTGGCCGACGGCACCCTGGACTTCCCTGACGAGATTCTGGAGCGATTGGACATCGTGATCGCCTCGATCCACAGCGGCTTCAAGCAGAATGTGACGGAACGGATGATCCGGGCGATGGAAAATCCCCACGTGGACATTGTGGCGCATCCCACGGGCCGCCTCATTTCCAAAAGAGAAGGCTACGAGGTGGACGTGGACAAGGTCCTGGACGCGGCGGCGGCCACCCGCACGGCCCTCGAAATCAACGCCTTCTACGATCGCCTGGATCTTTCGGACCTCAACGCCCGACGGGCCGCCGAAAAGGGGATTCTATTGGCGATCAATACGGACTCTCACCATCCCGACCATCTGTGGATGATCCGTTTCGGTGTGGGTACGGCGCGTCGCGCCTGGCTCGGTCCCGAAAACGTGCTCAATTGCTTGCCATTGGATGAGCTGCTCCGCTGGTTGAGGGAGCATAAGCAGTGATCCCTGCTGTTTCGTATCTCCCGAAGCTTTCCCACTGACCCTGCGCTCGGCGCAGGGTTTTGTGTGCGTCAGGAGGCGGAGACCGACCATGGACCTTGTCTTTCTCTCCGTGCTTATCGGAGTGGCCATGGCTGTGGCCGTTCGGATTCTGTGGGATTACCCGCTGGCGATCCGTTTCGGAGGCACACTGGCGGCAGCGCAAGGAGTGGGGCTCCTGGTCAGCGCGGTCAGTACCGTCAGCCCGTTCTACTTCGCAAGCCGGTACTGGATGACGGCGGCTTTCGCCTTGGTGGGCACGGTGGTCGCGGTGGGCTATGCACCGTCTGTGTTCACTCCCCGTCGCCCAGGGCCTTACAGCACACGCCTCGTGCTCGGACTTCTCACGGGCGCGGTCGTGTACGCAGGGTATTGGTTTTACCTTCAGCGCACAGGCCTGGCGGAAGAGCTCCCCGTGGCTCCGCGCCAGATCCTCTTCGCTTTTCTGGCCCTTGGCCTTCTGATCGTGCTCGGCTTTTCCGCCACCGCGGGAATCCTGCGAAGCTACTGGCCTCCTCCGAAGGCGAAGGAGGAGGGCTAGCGTGGGTCACTTCCGAACGATGATAGTGATTCCTCTCGGGCGAAGAGAGCGTGAAGCCGGGGGGAGGTGTGTTCGTTTGGACCATGGTTAACGAGATGCGAAAAACTCGCCGACACGGGTCGCGCCTGTTGCGTCTTATGGCCGCCGGCAGCGTAGTGTGGCTCCTGCTCGGGAGCTGGATGGCTGCGGTGTCCCTGGGGAGGCCGTACCGTGCGCGCGGGGCGATGGTCGTCAGTGCGCACCGGTTGGCGAGTGAGGCAGGAGTGGAGATCCTCCGCCGCGGAGGCAACGCGGTGGACGCCGCCGTAGCTACGGCCTTTGCCCTGGCGGTCGTCTACCCAGCGGCAGGAAACCTGGGCGGTGGCGGGTTCATGGTGATCCGCTGGCCCGACGGTCGGGCCACGACCATCGACTTCCGTGAGAAGGCGCCCGCGGCAGCCCACCGGGACATGTTTGTCGACTCAACGGGACAGGTACGGACCGAAGCGAGCCGGACAGGCTATTTGGCCTCCGGCGTACCGGGAACCGTGGCCGGGCTTTGTTACGCGCTCCACCGTTACGGTACCCTGCCCCTCAGGGAGGTCCTCAAACCCGCGATCCGATTGGCGGAGCGGGGATTCGTCGTAGACTACTGGCTGGCTCAGGACCTGGCGCAGCACGCGGACGGATTTCGCAGGTTTCCGGGCGCCGCGGCTGTCTTTCTCAAGAACCGCTCGGATCCATACACGGAGGGCGACTGGCTGGTTCAACGAGACCTCGCCCGCACGTTGCGACTGATCGCCAGGGAAGGCCCGAACGCGTTCTATCGGGGAGAGATTGGCCGGCGCCTGATCGAGGACTTCCGCAGGAACGGCGGGTTGATCACCGCCGACGATCTTGCGGCTTACGAGCCCGTGGAGCGGGAGCCCGTCGTGAGTGAATACCGGGGGTACCGAATCATCGGCATGGGGCCGCCGAGCTCGGGCGGGGTGCTCCTGGCCGAGATGCTGAACGTCCTGGAAGGGTTTTCCTTGAGCGATCTCGGCCATCATTCGGCACAGTATCTTCACCTGCTGGCCGAGGTAATGCGCCGAGCCTTCTACGATCGTGCGCGCTATCTGGGCGATGCCGATTTCGTACCGGTCCCGCTCGCCCGGCTCTTGTCGAAGGCCTACGCGGAATCGTTGCGCGCGGGGATCAGCTGGTTTACGGCCACGCGTTCCGAAGAGCTCGGTGATGGGGGCAGGCCAAGGGTGGAAGGCTCACAGACCACACATTTCAGCGTGGTAGATGCCCACCGCCTTGCCGTGGCGGTAACGACCACGTTAAACGGTTCCTTTGGCAGCTACGTGGTCGTCCCGGGCACCGGTTTCCTG
Organism: candidate division KSB1 bacterium; assembly: GCA_034506315.1. Classification (GTDB taxonomy): domain Bacteria; phylum Zhuqueibacterota; class Zhuqueibacteria; order Oleimicrobiales; family Geothermoviventaceae; genus Zestofontihabitans. The sequence goes on from JAPDPT010000009.1 coordinate 45,521, forward strand.
ATGAACAACGAGATGGACGACTTTTCTCTCCGCGCCGGGGTTCCGAACATGTTCGGCCTTGTCCAATCGGAGGCCAACGCGATTGCGCCGGGCAAGCGGATGCTGTCCAGCATGTGCCCGACGATCGTGGAGCGCGAGGGTAAGCTCTGGCTTGTGGTAGGCTCGCCGGGCGGTCCGCGCATTATCAGCACCGTGCTCCAGGTCGTCCTCAACCTGGTCGACTTCGGGATGGATATCGAGGAGGCGGTCTCGGCGCCGCGTTGCCACCACCAATGGCTTCCGGACGTGCTCTATTACGAGCCGAGGCTCCTCCCGACGGAGGTTCGGGACCGGCTTCTGGCGATGGGCCACCGGCTCCAAGGCACGGATCGAATCGGGCAAGTTCACGCGATCCTGGTGGATCCAACGGACGGGGGGCTATGGGGCGGCGTGGACCCCCGTGGCTCAGGGGCTGCGGTCGGATATTGATCAGGGCGCCGGATTTCCTCGGATACCCGGTGGGGCGGACATGGGAACCAGAAGCATCACGGGGTTTTGCCGATGAGCGGGGCCGCGCTTGTACGACGGTTTCCCCCTTTACGGCGGTACCTCGAGGCGACCGCGTCGTCTCGATTTGCGGCCTGCACCGGCGCAATTCTGCTCGCCATCTACGAGCTAAGCGCCTACGCGGGGGCAGAAAGTGCGCCGCGCGTCCGTAACGCCGTCGATGTCTGGTTGCGACGAGCCCTACCCCAGGGCGGAGAGCTGGTAGCACCACTGGCCGCGGCCGGAATCCTTGCGGTGGTCTTCGCCAGACGCAGGGGAAGACGCTACCGTTTCCGCGCGTGGTGGATTCCCGCGTTCGCTGGGGAATCGGCGGGGTGGGCTCTCCTTTCGCTCCTGGCCATGCGAATGCTCAAGTTCGTGGAAGTCGGAGCCATGGGAGCGGGGCGAATGGTAGGCCTCGCCGCCGGCGCCGGCGTGTTCGAGGAAGTGCTGTTTCGCTGGATTTTTGCCGGTGGAATCTCCTACATTCTCTGCCGGGCGGGGGTGCACGAAGCCCTCGCGGTGGCCATCGCCCTGGGGACCTCGGCTCTGGCGTTTGCAGCTGCGCACGTATTCGGGGGCATGGCCCAGCCGCTGGGCGGTGCCGGGATCGTCCGGCTGTCCATTCTCGGCCTGATCTTGGGGGCGCTGTACTTCGGACGCGGCTTGGCAACGGCGATGTCCAGCCACGCCCTCTACGATCTGATGGTGATGGTGGTGACGGCGTAACGGGTAGGTAGGATCGCATTCCCAAACACACGCGAAGGCTCGGAGGATCCGGTGCGCGCTGAACGTTGTCCGCATTGCGGAAAGGAGATCGGGCCGCGCCAGCCGCGACTTACGGTGGACATCATTATCGAGCTGGAAGGGCCGGGCCCAGGAGTTGTTCTGATCGAGCGCAAGAACTACCCCTATGGCTGGGCCATTCCGGGCGGCTTTGTCGATTACGGAGAGACCGTGGAAGAAGCGGCCCTGCGGGAGGCCAGAGAAGAGACGGGCCTTGACGTTCAGCTCCGCTACCTTCTCGGGGTGTATTCCGATCCGGGTCGGGACCCTCGAGGCCACACGGTCTCCTGTGTTTTTGTTGCCACCGCGCAGGGCACACCGCGCGCCGATGACGACGCCAAAGCCTGTCACGTCTTCTCGCTCGACGAGCTTCCTCCGAGCCCCATGGCCTTTGATCACGGACGGATCCTGCGCGACTATCTCCGACGGAGAGCTGCGGGCGATGGGGAGCAGAGCCGTTAGAATAGCGCTGGCGGCCACGCTGGCTGTCGCATTGGGTTCGGCGGGATGGATCGCTGCGCTGTGCTGGCTTCCTGGCCCAAGAAATGCTCCCGAGGAAGGGAAACCCGTCTTCGTGCGCCAAGGTTTGTCAGCCGACTCGATCGCCGCCCTCCTGGCTCGTCGGGGAGTTGTCCGCTCGCCATCGCAATTTCTGATCGTCGCCCGACTCCTGGGCAAGACCAAAGAGCTGCGTTCCGGAATGTACCGTTTTCGACCCGGGGAGAGCTGCTACGGAGTCGTGAAGAAGCTGGCCAACGGGAGGTCTGAGCTCATCAAGGTGACCATACCCGAAGGCTTGCGGAGCTGGGAGATCGCCTCGCTTCTCCGGGCGAGGCTCGGAATCGACTCCGCACGGTTCGTCAGCCTGGTCCGAGCAGACTCCTTTCGCGCGCGGTGGAGAATCCCTGGGCCTTCTCTGGAAGGCTACTTGTTTCCGGAAACTTACTTCTTCCCCTGGGGGCTCCCGGAGGAGGAGATCCTCGGGGCCATGGTGCATCAGTGCTTTGCTGCGTTGGACAGCTCCATTCGAGCTCGGGCGGATTCGCTGGGTCTGACCGTGCACCAGCTCTTGACGCTGGCATCCCTCGTCGAGGGCGAAGCCAAACTGGACAGCGAACGGGCGCTGATCGCGGCGGTCTACCTGAATCGCCTGCGCAGAGGGATGCGGCTTGAGGCCTGTCCGACCGTCCAGTACGTGCTTGGCGGGCCGCCGCGGCGCCTCTTTGAAAAAGACCTGAGAATCGACTCGCCGTACAATACGTATCTGTACGGGGGGCTTCCCCCTGGACCGGTGAACAATCCGGGGAAAAAATCGATCCTGGCCGTACTGCACGCGGCCCCGGTGGACTATCTGTTTTTTGTCGCCAACGGCGATGGTGGGCACTATTTCAGTCGGACGCTGGCGGAACACATTCAGAAGCGGCGGCAGTTAGATCGATTGCGCCGGCACATGGCCGCCCGGAACGCAAATCGACGAAACTGAGGCACCTGCGTGAAACGGAGCGCGGTAGAAAAACTGCTGGCGGAGCTCAATGAAGAACAGCGCCAGGCTGTGATGCACACGAACGGTCCGGTGCTTGTCCTGGCGGGGGCAGGGAGCGGAAAGACCCGAGTCCTCACGTACAGGATTGCCTACCTGATCGCGACGGGTGCAGCCCAGCCGAATCAGATCCTCGCTGTGACGTTCACCAACAAGGCGGCCGAGGAGATGAAGCGGCGGGTGGAGGCCTTGCTGGGTGGGGGAGAAGTACCCAGGTGGGTCGGCACGTTCCACTCGGTCTTCGCCCGCATTCTGCGACGAGAGGGCGAACGGCTTGGATTCTCACGCGATTTCGTGATCTTCGATGAAACTGACCAGCTTTCGGTCATCAAGCAGGGGATCAAAGATCTGCACCTGCCGGAGAACGGGGTAGAGCCAAGGGCGGTTCGCCACGCGATCAGCCAGGCCAAGAGCCACCTGATCTTCCCGGACGAGTTCGAGCGGAGGGCGGCCGATCCCTGGCGGCGTGATGTTGTGGTTCCCCTTTACCGTTATTACCAGCGCTTTCTCCGGGAAAACAATGCGCTGGACTTCGACGACCTGCTGGTCAACCCCATCCTCCTCTTTGAGCAGTATCCCGATGTGCTTCGCAGCTACCAGGAAAGGTTCCGCTACATTCTGGTCGACGAATACCAGGACACCAATCGCGCGCAATACATCCTGTTGAAGCTCCTCTCGGCTCAACACCGCAATCTCTGCGTGGTGGGCGACGACGACCAGTCGATCTACGGTTGGCGGGGAGCCGATATTCGGAACATCCTGGACTTTCAGAAAGACTTCCCCGACTGCGCGATCTACCGCCTGGAGCGAAACTACCGCTCCACCGAGACCATTCTCAACGCGGCCAATTCGGTGATCTCCAAGAACAAGCACCGCTGGAGCAAACGGCTGTGGACAGACCGCACGGGCGGCGACAAGGTTGTGATTGTGCGCGCCTTGACCGCGGAGGACGAGGCGCGGCGGGTGGTGGAGCTGATCGAGCAGGAGGTGTACCGGAACAAGAGGAACTTCAAAGACTTCGCGATCCTGTACCGGACAAACGCGCAGTCCCGGATCCTGGAGCAGGCCCTTCAGCAGGTGGGAATTGCCTACGAGGTAGTAGGCGGGGTGCGCTTTTTCGAGCGAAAAGAAATCAAGGATATCCTCTCCTACCTTCGGGTCATCTGCAATCCCCTGGATACCTTCAGTCTGCGCCGGATCCTCAACTTTCCCCCGAGGGGGATCGGGCAGGCGACCATCGCTCGTCTGGAGGAAGTAGCCCAGTCCCAGGGGATTCCTTTGTTTGAAGCGATGCGCCGTGCAGAGTCCATCTCCGGCTTCACCCCAAGCGCTCGGCGAGGGATCCTGAGCCTTGTGGAGGCGGTGGAGCGTTTCCACCAGCTTCGGGGGGAGCTTTCGGCCGCGGAAATAGCCACCGCCCTGGTGGACCAGTTGGGGATCCGCCAGATGTACAAAGAGGCCGGTACGGAGGAAGCGCGTGACCGTCTGAACAACATCGACGAGCTCTTATACTCCATCGCTGTGTTCTGTCGCACGGAGGAAGAAGCGACTCTCGAGCGATACCTCGAGCAGGTGGCACTGCTTTCGGACATTGACTCCTGGGATGATCGGGCCAACGTCGTCACCCTCATGACCCTCCACAGCGCGAAGGGGCTGGAGTTCCCGGTGGTCTTCATCACCGGACTCGAGGAAGGGCTGTTTCCCCTGCGGACGGCGCTGGAAGGGGATGTCCACGAGCTCGAAGAGGAACGGCGCCTTTTCTACGTGGGTGCGACGAGGGCCAAGGAGAAGCTCTACCTAACGCTGGCAAGCTACCGCCGCAGATGGAGCATGGAGGAAGTCCAGAGCCAGCCTTCGCGCTTCTTGCTCGAAATCGACGAACGCTTCGTGGAGTTCGATAGCGGGCGGAGTTCGGCGCGAAAAGAATTGGGACGCCCGCCCTCGCGTCCCAGAGAGACGGAACCTGCCCTGAGCTACAGCGACTCGACCGAGGAGGATCCCTATCGCGAGGGCAGGCGTGTGCGGCACCCGGCCTTCGGGGAAGGTACCATTGTGCGCGTCCTGGGCAGTGGGGAGCGAAGGCGGCTCACGGTGGTGTTTGACGAATTTGGCGAAAAAACACTGGTGCTCAAGTATGCCCCGATCGAGCTTCTGTAGAGCGCTACCCCGTACGATCGTCGTGCTTTGCCTCAGCCTGATTGGGTCGACTGCCTCGCTGGGCCAAGTGGCAGTCGAAAAAGAAGACTACGAGTACGCGCGCCGTCTTTTCAACGATCGGCTGTACGATCTGGCCGGAGGACAGTTTCTCGCCTTCGTCGATCGCTACCCGTCGAGTCCCCTGGCCTCCGAGTGCCTTTATCTGGCGGGGGAGTCGATGCGCAGGGCTGGGAAGCCTCAGCGGGCTGCCGCCTTGTTGTCGCGGGTGGTGATCGAGTACCCGAATTCGCCCCACCTCGCCGACGCTCTGTTTGCGCTTTCGGAGATCCACCAGTCTTCCGGGAATTTCGCGGAAGCCGCCCTGACCTTGGAGAGATTGCCTCTCCTCGCTCCTCAAAGCCCCCGGGCGGCGGAGGCGTATCTGCAGGCGGGCCTGCTCCACCGCCGCGCCGGGAATCTCGCAGCCTGTGCGCTCGACCTTGAACGGTGCCTCGAGGTGGCCGGATCGGACAACCTGCGGGACCGGGCCCGCCTGGAACTGGCCCGTACGCGGCTGGCGCAGGGACAAATCGATCTGGCAAACTCCCTGCTAAGGGACTTCGTGCGCCGGCAACAGCTGGACAGCGTGGCCGCCTTGGCTGTTCTTGATCTTGCGGCGATCCGAGCGCGGGTGCTGGACTACGCGGGGGCTGAGGAACTCTACGCGAAAATTCAGCAGGCATCCGTCCCCGCTTCCCTGAAGCACCTGGCGGCGCTCGGTCGTGCCCGCCTGGCCCTGGACAAAGGTGAGTGGCCACAGGCAGAGGCCATGTGCCGCGACCTCTTGAAAGCGCAGGGTGTACCCGATACGCTTGCGTGGCGCGCCCGTTGCCTGCTGGCCGTGGCCTTGGCGAGTCAGAATGGCCTGGTGGAAGCTCTGCACGCTGTGGAGGGCGACCTTGGGAACCTTCCTCTGGCGGCTAAACGATGCGTCCTGGCCGCTCGCCTCCTCCTTGCCGAACAATCGGGGGACGCGGCGCGGGTAAGCGCCAATGCCTTCCAGCTTTTCGAGCTATCGAGGACCGATTCCCTGGCCCGGCCGTGGATGGCCTTCAGTTTGGCTCATCTATTGCCCCATTCGGCCGACCCGGCCGCACACGCGAAAGCACTAGAGTTGGCCAGAGCCTGGCCGGCAGCGGATTCCCTTTACGGGCTCACCCTGCTGGTTGCACGGTCACTGGCTCGCACGCCGGGAGGCGGGGTACGGGGAGCAGCTCTGCTGTCCGAGTTCGTGCTTCAGCACGCTCATTCTCCTCACGTGGACAACGCGATCTATCTTCTCGCCCGCGTCCTCCTTGAGCAAGGGGATGTCTGGCAGGCCAGGGCCGAGCTGGTTCGTCTTCTTAGCTCCTACCCCGAGTCGGATGTCCAATCCGATGCCCTCTCGCTCCTCGATTCGCTCCAGCATCACGATCCCCTTCCGCCGCCCAGGGCCTTCGTCGGAGCCTTGTCGAATGCTCTGGCGGCTTCTCTGGAACCGGGTGCCGAGAGGTTCTTGTGGGCGACAAGAGCCGCTCTCGAGGTCGCCCGGGACTACCGTCTTGCCGCGGCATTGGCAAGACGAGCCCTCGAGGCGCGCGAGCCGGGGACCAGGACGGAGGCCCTGCGCCTGCTGGCTCGTTCCTACCTGGGCCAGGCCAGGGCCCTGCAGCTGGCGGGGAGACCTGGTGAAGCCGTTCCGTACGCAGACAGCGCCCGGACCGTTCTGGAGGCGCTCAAGCTCCGCGCTCCGGAGGCGTTCGGCTGCGAGGAACGGGCGGCCTATGTGCGGGCGATCATTCTTGGCAGTCTGGACGCCTTTCACAAGTTGGACGCGCTGGCGGCCTTTGACCGCGACTCCACCTCAGCCACCTCGGCACCTGGGTGTGCAGAGCCGCTCTTGGTTCACGCTCAGGTTCTGTGGGGAGCTTCCGACCGAGGTAGGAATCGCACCCTGGCGAAGGAGGCCAGCAGACTGGCGGAAGCAGCGTCGGCTGTGGGGACGGACAGTTTGGCCTCGGAGGGCTTGTGGCTGGCGATCGAGGCGGCTCTCGCCTCTGGCGACTCTTCCAGGGCGAGGCAGCTGATGGAACGCTACCTTGGTCGGTTCGCACCTCGGGCCCCCAACTGGGGGCGTGTGAGCCGTCAGTACGCACAGATTCTGGAGGGGAGCGGAAGGTTCGAGGACGCGGCCCAGCGGTGGGCGCAGCTCATGCGGCACCGCTTCTATTCCCCCCTGGCCCTGGAGGCCCGCGAGGGACTCGGCCATTGCCTTGCTCGCCTCGGCCGCTACGAGGAAGCCTTGGCGGTTCTTCGGGCCTCCGGACCTACCTTTCCCGCCGACTTGTGGGAGCCAAGTGTGGCCCGGCTTTCTCCTTTGGAGGGAGAGTCCTGCCGCCGTGTGTTTGCCGAGGCGGATGCCCTCGCTGGACTTGGGCGGAAGAGGGAGGCCGTTTCTGTGCTCGCACGAGCCAGAAGCCATCTGCAACCGCTGACCGCAGAGTGTGAGGCGGAACTTCTTACCCGGGAGTCAGCGCTTCTGGCCCAGGTCGGCGATTTGGGCGGAGCCGGATTTGCCCTGGAGCAGCTGTACAGGAACCCAGCCTTGCCGGCGCAGGCTCGGGAAAGGGCAGGGGTGGAGTGGTTAGGCGTGCTCTTCGAGCAGGGACGCTACGCAGACGTTGCGGATCAGGGAGAGCGCCTGTGGTCGCAGGCCCAGAACCGCGCGACTGCTCTACGAGCGGCTGAACTGGCCATTGTGGCCGCTTTGCGGCTGGACCGACTGGACAGGGCCCGCAGCTGGGTCGCTCGGCTGGAAAAAGACTACGGAAAGGGGAAAGAAACGGCCGATGTGCGGGCCCGCTTCGCCTACGAAGAAGGAGAATACTATTTCCGCCAGAAGGAGTTCGACGCCGCTCTGAAGGCCTACGAACGGGCTGCCAGCGATTTCCGACAAACGGAGTGGGGAAGGAGGGCCGAATTCGCCATTGCGCGCACCCACATGACCTTGAACCACACCGACAAGGCCCTGGAAATCTTGACCAGTCTTCCGCAAAAGTACCCGGATTCCGAGGTGGCGCGCCTGGCCTATCTCAACCTCGGGGCTTTCTATCGGCAGAACAAGCAGCTGGGCAATGCGATCCTCGCGCTGAATCAGGTCGTTACCGACTCGCTGCGCGCAGAGAGGAGTACCCTGCAATCAGCGGAACGGGAACTGATTCGCTGCCTGGACGAGGCGGGCATGTACGACCGGGAAATCCTGCTTCTCCGGGATTACCTTCGTCGCTTCCCGGACGCCGAGGACCGTTTCGATCGTGAGGTCCAGCTTGGCACCGTCCTCATTCGCCTGAACGAGTACGACCGGGCCATCGCCCACCTGAAAAGCTTGCTGCCTCAGGCCGGTAGGGAAACGAAGGCGGAGGTTCAGTACTGGATTGGCAAGGCGTATCTGAGCAAGGGCGATCTGGAATCCGGGATTGCCGAGATGCTCAAGGTGAAGTACGCTTGTCCGCCGACGGCCCTACCCTGGGATGTGACAGCCCTGTTCGAAGCGGCCACCGCCTATCTCCGTTTGGGGGACCTCGATCGTGCGGAAAGCCTGTTCCAGCAGGTGGTGCGCGAAAAGGGATCGGCCTCCACCTTCGGGCGCAGTGCGCTTCAGCGCCTTCAGGAAATCCAGGAGATGAGGCAAAAGGGACTGCACCGGAGTCTGTAACTGCTGCGCTTCCTGGCGACGAGCAAGGTTTCCCCTTGCCTGAAACCCGACCGGTTGCGTATATTGTGCGCTGAAATCAGAGGAAGAATCGAGAAGATTATAGTCTTATGGCCCCAGGCTTCTGGCAAAATGAAGCGGAGAGTTGAGAATCAAGAAGAATCCCACCTTTGTCCCACCGAGAGAAGGTGCATCGTTTTTCCGATGCACCTTTTTTCGTAACCACGGCGTAGGACCCGGGTGTAGCCAGAGGGCGGAGAGGAGAGATTGAACGCGCAACTACTGGTTCTGGTACAGCTCCAAGAGGTGGACAGTGAGCTTCAACGCCTCGAGGCGACCAAAGGGGATCTGCCGCATCGCGTCAATGCCCTTCGGTCGCGCAAGGAGGCGTTGGATGCGAGGGTTGTCGAGCTCAGGGAGGGCCTGGAAGGTGCCAAGCAGGAGAGGTCGCGGGCGGAAAGCGACTTTGAGCTCTTGAAAGAACAGAAGGCCAAGTACCAGAAGCAGCTTCTTACCGTTCGCAACAACCGGGAATACGACGCCGTTACGGCTGAGATCGAGGCGGCTGAGCGAGGCCTCGATCAGCTGGAGACGAAGATTATCGAGCTTCTCGAGGCGGAATCGCGGTACAAGTCCGAGCTGGAGAAGGCCGAGAAGGAGCTGTCCTCGGTAGCGGGGGAACTGGAGCAGGTGGAGAAGGCCTTGCAGGAGAAGACGCGTCTGATCGAAAGCGAGCAGCAGAGGCTTTCTTCCCAGCGGGAGAGGCTGTTGTTGCAGATCGAGCGTCCGCTGCTGGCGAGTTACGAGCGGATTCGGCGGGCTAAAGGGGGGCTTGCAGTGGTTCCCGTAGCGCGGGGCGCCTGCGGTGGCTGTTTTACCCAGATTCCAGCGCAGAGAGCGCTGGAAATCCGTGCCGGGGACCGCATCTTCACCTGTGAGGTGTGCGGGCGTTACCTCTACTGGAAGGACGACACCTATTCGGGCTCTCGCTGAGGCCCTTGGGTGGGGAACCGGCGCGGGGCAGCGCTCGTTGACGGCAGTGGATTGAGGGCATCGGAGGGTGGGCCGGACGGTCGCGCCGTGGCTGCGCCGGCAGCGCACGGTGAGGAAAGTCCGAACTCCACAGGGCAGGGTGGTCGGTAACGCCGACCCGTCGCAAGGCGGGGAAAGTGCCACAGAAAACAAACCGCCCCGATGAGCTCGGGGTAAGGGTGAAAAGGCGGGGTAAGAGCCCACCGCTCCGGCGGCGACGTCGGAGGCACGGCAAACCCCACCCGGAGCAAGGCCAAATAGGAGGGGATGGACTGGCCCGGTCCGCTTGACCCTCGGGTAGGCCGCTTGAGCCTGGCGGCAACGTCAGGCCCAGATAGATGACCGTCTCGGCTCCGCTGCAATGCGGGGCTCAGACAGAATTCGGCTTACAGGCCCACCCCCGGCGCCTTTTTTCCTTTCCCTTACGGGGCCCGGTAAGGCGAGGCAGGTTCTTTGACGAGGCTTGCGGATGCGCGCGAAATGGACTCTTCTGGACGCTCATTCCCCGGAAGAGGTGCGGCGTTTGGCGCAGGAGCTGAATGTTCCCCTCCCCATCGCAAAGATCCTGATGAACCGCGGCATCCGAAGCTACGAAGAGGCGAAAACCTTCTTCCGCCCCAATCTCTCCTCCCTCCACAACCCCTTTCTCCTTTCCGACATGGACGAGGCGGTCCGCTTGCTCCTCCGCGCCATCCGGGAGCGAAAGCCCGTCCTGATCTACGGGGACTACGATGTGGACGGCATCACCGGCACCGCCCTCCTGTATCGGTTCCTGCACCGCCTCGGCGTTCCGGTCTTCTACTACATTCCGGATCGGCTGGCCGAGGGATATGGCTTGTCGGAGCGAGGAGTCCGTGAGGCGGCCGCACGGGGGGCAAAGCTCCTCCTTACCATCGACTGCGGCGTCACGGCGGCAGCGGAGGTGGAGCTGGCACGCCAGCTCGGCATGGACGTGATTGTGACCGATCATCACGAGCCAGGCGACCGCCTCCCCCCGGCCAATGCAGTTCTCGATCCCAAGAAGCCCGGGTGCAACTACCCCTTCCCCGATCTTGCCGGGGTGGGAGTCGCCTTCAAGATGCTGCAGGGGGTGGTGCAGGAGCTGCGCGTCTCCGCCGATACCCTGTACGACGCTTTGGACCTCGTCGCGGTGGGGACGGCGGCCGACATCGTTCCCCTGGTAGGCGAGAACCGGACGCTGGTGAAAATCGGGTTGGAGCGACTGTCCGACACCCGTGTGGTGGGCCTAAGGGCGTTGCTCGAGGTGAGCGGGCTAAAGGGGCGGCAGATTTCCACCGGCCACGTCGTGTTCATCCTTGCTCCCCGGATCAACGCCGTGGGCCGAATGGGGGATGCGTCCCGGGCAGTGGAGCTTTTGATCACTCCGGACCCCAACCGGGCGCGGCAGATTGCCTCCGTGCTCGAAGCGGAAAACCGCCAGCGCAGGAGCGTCGACGAAGAGACCTTCCGCGAGGCAGACGCCCTGGTGGGCGACGAATGCGAACTGACTCGCGATGCCGTCATCGTGCTGGCCATGGAAGGATGGCACCCAGGCGTGATCGGGATCGTGGCCTCACGTCTGGCTGAGCGCTACTATCGGCCGACGGTTATGATCGCGATAGAAAATGGCATCGGCCGAGGCTCCGCGCGCAGCATCCCGGAGTTCGATATCTACAGCGCCCTAACCCAATGCGAGCACTTGCTGCTGCAGTACGGTGGGCATCGATATGCCGCCGGGCTGCTTATCGAAGAGGACAAAATAGCCGAGTTTCGGCGGCGCCTGAATGAGATCGCTTCCTCGCAGCTCAATGTGGCGGCTTTGGCGCCCTCTCTCAAGATCGATGCGGAGCTCGACCTCGACCAAGTAGACGGTCGATTCTATCAGCTTCTGCGGCTGTTCGAGCCGTATGGCCCCCAGAACATGCGTCCCGTTTTCCTGTCCCGCAACCTTCAGGTGGTCGGCGCCCCCACGGTTGTCGGGGGGAATCACCTGAAGTTCCAGGTCAAAAGCAAATCGAAGGTCTTTCCAGCGATCGGGTTCGGGATGGGTGACCTGATAGGGGAGCTTCCGCCGGGGAGGCGGGGTTTGAGCCTGGTCTACGTGATCGAAGAGGACGAATACCAGGGGATGCGTACGCTTCATCTCCGCGTCAAGGATTTCCAGTAGGCTCGGGGGCGGCGCGAGGAAGCTGCACAAGGTCGTGGCGGGCCCACAATCCTGTCTCGGCAAGGTCGGGGCCAATAGAGAGGGCCAAGCGCGGAGCCGGATCCAGCGGCGGGATCGTGAGGGGGGAGGAAATGGGTGGTGGCTAAACGTGAGTACGCTCAGCAATGAACACAGCGCTGATAGCTGAGAGCGCTTTTCCGCCAAAATCGCGCCGAGCGGCGAGGGAACTCGCCCTGCAGGTGCTTTACGCTCTGGAATTCCAATCGCAGGAAGACCCCCTGCGGATGTACCACGACGTGGTCTACGAATTCGCGCGCGAAGACGCCGACAGCCCCTTTGCCCGTGAGCTTGTGCTGAAGACGTTTCAGCACCGTCAGGAGCTGGATCGGCTCATCGAGACGAGGAGCGCGAACTGGGACCTGGAACGGATGGCCATCATCGATCGCATCGTGCTCCGAATGGCCCTCTGCGAATTCCTCTATTTTCCGGACATCCCACCGAAGGTTTCGATCGATGAGGCGATCGAGATCGCCAAGCGCTTCAGCACCGAAAAGAGCGGCAAGTTCGTCAACGGGATACTGGATTCGCTCCTCGCCGACTTGCGCACCTCTGGCAGAATCGTGAAAAGCGGGCGAGGGCTTATCGACAGGTCCCTGGAAGAGTTGCGGGACGAAGCAAGCGACGCAAGTCCGGGCCTCGCCGTACGACGCAGCGAGGATGAGGACGAGGGCTCCGATCGGGATCGGGGAACGGAAGGGTGAGAGGACCGGGCTGGGTTCCAGTTTCGCTCCTCAATCGTCCGGGGGGCAGGACATACACGGAACGCGGATCGATAGGGGAGGGTTAAACCAGCGAACTTGCTGTTCGTGAAGTGGACCACACCAAGGGTGTCTTTGCAGGGATCTACGGTAGCGGCTATCAAGAGAAGGAATGTGGCCGATGGCAAGTCTGATCGCAAAGATCTTTGGTACGAAGCACGAGCGGGATATTAAGAAGATCATGCCCATCGTGAGGCAGATCAATGAGATTTACGAGTCCTACCACAGCCTCACCGATGAGCAGCTTCGCGCCAAGACCCTCGAGTTCAAGGATCGCATTCGGCAGCGGGTGGAGCCGATCCAAAGGCGGATCGCGGAGCTCGAAGAGCTGCTGCGCGCCGATGTAGTCGGCGGCGACGGACGGGAGGAGATCGTCCCAGAGCGCATCCGTGAGGAGATCGCGCAGCTTGAAGACGAAGAGTTCCGCATTACCCAGAAGACGCTCGACGAGATCCTCCCCGAAGCGTACGCGGCCGTTAAGGAGACCTGCCGTAGGCTGGTCGGACAGCGCTGGAAGGTGACGGGCCACGAGATCGAATGGGACATGATCCCGTTCGACGTGCAGCTGATCGGGGCCGTAGTGCTGCACCAGGGGAAAATCGCTGAGATGGCCACAGGTGAGGGTAAGACGCTTGTGGCCACAATGCCCCTCTACCTCAATGCTCTCCCTGGTAAGGGGGTCCATCTTGTGACGGTCAACGACTACCTCGCGCAGCGCGACGCCGAGTGGATGGGGAAGATCTACGAGTTCCTGGGCCTGAGCGTTGCCTACATCACCAACGACATGACGCCGCCGCAGCGGAAGAAGGCCTACCTCGCAGATATCACTTACGGTACGAACAATGAGTTCGGCTTCGATTACCTGCGCGACAACATGGCCATCCGTCTGGAGGATCAGGTTCAGCGCGGCCACTACTACGCCATCATCGATGAGGTCGATTCCGTACTGATCGACGAGGCCCGTACCCCGCTGATTATCTCCGGTCCGGTGGAGCATTCCTTCCACCGCTTCTCGGAGATGAAGCCCCTCGTGGAGTCCCTGGTCCGGAAGCAGACGCATCTGGTCAACTCGATCGTGGCCGAGGCTGAACGCCTGCTGGGAGAGGGAAAGGAGTACGAGGCGGGGATCCGCCTCTTGCAGGCCCTGCGCGGGGCTCCCAAGAACAAGAGGCTGATGAAGCTCCTGCTGGAGCCCGGCATCAAAAAGCTGATCAACCACGTGGAAAACGACTTCCTCCGCGACAAGCGGATGCACGAGATCGACGAGGAGCTCTATTTCGTCATCGATGAGAGAAGCCACACCATCGATCTCACCGAAAAGGGCCGGGAGGAGCTTTCGCCTCAGGACCCCGAGCTCTTCGTGATCCCTGATCTGGGCACGGAGCTGGCCAGGATCGCGGACGATCAGACCCTCAGCCCTGAGGAGAAAATCCGCAAGCGGGAGGAGGTCGAGCAGCTGCACGCCGAGCGCAGCGAGCGGGTGCACAACATCTCCCAGCTCCTTCGCGCGTACTCCCTCTTTGAGCGGGACGTGGATTACATCGTGACGGAGGACGGACGGGTCGTAATCGTCGACGAGTTCACCGGCCGCCTGATGCCGGGGCGCCGCTACTCCGACGGCCTCCACCAGGCGCTCGAGGCCAAGGAGGGGGTCAAGATCGAGCGGGAAACCCAAACGCTGGCCACGATCACCCTGCAGAACTACTTCCGCAAGTACAAGAAGCTGGCCGGGATGACGGGCACGGCGGCGACCGAAGCCCACGAATTCTGGGAAATCTACAAGCTGGACGTGGTCGTCATTCCCACCAATAAACCGGTCCGGCGAATCGACTACGACGACGTGGTGTACCGCACCAAGCGGGAGAAGTACAACGCCATCATCGAGGAAATCGAGGAATTGTACCGGCAAAAACGGCCGGTGCTGGTGGGAACCACCTCGGTGGAGGTCTCGGAGACCCTGAGCCGAATGCTGCGGCGAAGGGGTATTCCCCACAACGTCCTCAATGCCAAGTATCATCAGAAGGAGGCGGAGATCGTCGCCCGGGCGGGGCAACCTGGTGCCGTCACCATCGCCACGAACATGGCGGGAAGGGGTACGGACATCAAACTGGGGCCGGGGGTGGTGAAGCATCCGAACTGTGCTCTGGTCAAACCGGAGCCGGGCATGGAGCCCTGCCCGTACATCCACGAGTATCGCTGCTACGAAGATGTGCCGTGCGGGCTGCGCATCATCGGCACCGAACGCCATGAAGCGCGTCGCATCGATCTTCAGCTGCGGGGTCGCGCGGGTCGACAGGGCGATCCCGGCTCCTCTCGCTTCTATCTATCGCTCGAAGATGATCTGATGCGGCTTTTTGGCTCCGACCGGATTGCGGCGATCATGGACCGGCTCGGAGTTCAGGAAGGGGAGGTCATTACCCATCGCATGGTCAGCAAGTCTATCGAGCGGGCCCAGAAGCGGGTCGAGATGCAGAATTTCGAGATCCGCAAGCACCTGCTCGAGTACGATGATGTGATGAATCGCCAGCGCGAGGTGATCTACGCGATGCGGAACCAGGCCCTGCGCGGGGAAAATCTGCGTCAGGACATGATGGACCGCATCGAGCAGTTCGCCGATGACCTGGTGAGCAAGTACGCTTCGCAAAGCAAGTACCCGGACGATTGGAACTGGGAGGCAATTCAGCGCGATTTCCAGCGGACGATCCGTCGGCCCCTCTTGATCAACGCTGAGGAGCGGCTTACCCTCAAGCCCGAAGACTTGTTCGCTCGCATCCGTGACCAGGCTATCCAAGCCTATGTGGAGAAAGAAAAGGCGGTCGGCGAGCCGGCCATGCGCCAGCTGGAACGCCTCGCCACGCTGTACGTGATCGACGAGCGCTGGCGCGATCACCTCTACGCCATGGACCAGCTCAAGGAAGGCATTGGACTGCGGGCGTACGGGCAGAAGGATCCGCTCATCGAGTACAAGAGCGAAAGCTTCAACATGTTCCAGGAGCTCCTGGAGGACATCAATCGCTCGGTGCTGGAGCTCATTTTCAAGACGCAGGTCACCGTGGAGGTGCCGCTCCCCGTGCGCCGTCGCCGGCCGGTTCCGGAGCAACTCCAGGCGGTCCACGCACCGACCGTCGGGATGGGCCTCACGGCTGCCGCCCCGGTTGGTGAGGCGAGCGAAATCGTTACCTCCCAGCCAGGGGGACCTGCCCAGGTGAAGCGACAGCCCATTAAGCTGGGGCAGAAGATTGGTCGCAATGACCCCTGCTGGTGCGGCAGCGGAAAGAAGTACAAGCACTGCCATGGCCGGATGCTGTAGCGCGTGCTCTCCTTGGGAGCCGCGTACCGTCGCAGGTGGAAAGGATGTGAGCTTGGGACCGAACGGGGGTAAGGTGAGGGGACTTCCTTCCAGATCGTTGTGGGCTCGAGGTTCTTCAAATCCGCGGGGTTGCGCGTAGAGAGAAAAGGGGAGGGAGGCTGAGGCAGGGGGGAGGAGACCTTCCGAGGCGGCCAAGGCTATGAAATCTTGATAATAAGGCTTGATTTTGCGGGGCCCGTTCCTATATTGGCGCAAGCACGCTCGGGGGATCAAGACGAAGTCACGCCTGGAGGGAGAGAAAATGAACGAGCGCGTGATCGAGATCTTGGTGTACATCATGTCGGAGATCCGGAATCGACGGACCGGGATCGGACGACTGGAAGCGCTCTCCCAGGACCTCCTTCAGCAGGGCTACAGCGAAAGCGAGATCAGCTCCGCCTTTGCCTGGCTGTTCGAACGGATGGACGAGGACCTCGAGCGGCTGGATGAGGGTTTTGGAGCGACAGGTCACCCCACCTTCCGAATCCTCCACGAAGCGGAACGCGCGGTCATCCAACCGCAGGCCTATGGCTACCTCCTCCAGCTGCACGACCTGGGCATCATCGACGAGGCGGAGATGGAGGCCGCCATCGACCGGGCCATGATGCTCGGGACCGACACCGTGGATGTGGACACCATGCGCTCGATTGTGGCGTCCATCCTCTTCAACACGGACTTTCCTTTTGGGAGCTCCTCGCTCTTCTTCGAGGGGAACACCACCATCCACTGAGGCATTACAGCCAGTAGCGAAAGAATCCGGATCAACTGCCGAAAGACAGGACGGGCGCAGTACGGCTTACGGGACGCGAGGAAGACATGAAGAAGTCGCTGGTGATCGTGGAGTCGGTGGCGAAGACGAAGACCATCAATAAGTTTCTGGGGGATCGCTTCCGGGTAATGTACTCCATGGGTCATGTGATGGATCTTCCCCAACGAAAGCTGGGGGTGGACCTCGAGAATGGTTTCGAGCCCCATTTTGTCAAGATTCGGAAGAAGGAGGACATCGTCAAGAAGCTGCAGCAGGCCGCGGCCGAATCGGACGTGGTCTACGTGGCCACTGATCCCGACCGCGAAGGGGAGGCCATCGCCTGGCACTTGGCCCAGCTTCTGAAGCGCTCCAACCAGAACGTCAAGCGCATCCTGTTCAACGAGATCACCGAGAGCGCCGTCAAGAAGGCTATCGAGAACCCTCTCGAGATCGACCAGGACAAGGTGGAGGCCCAGAAGGCCCGACGGGTGCTCGACCGTCTGGTGGGTTACCAGGTGAGTCCTATCCTCTGGTCCACCTTATATCGCGGATTGAGTGCTGGTCGGGTGCAGACGGTGGCCCTGCGGCTGATCTGCGAGCGCGAGGAAGAGATCGAGAAATTCGTCCCGCAGGAGTACTGGACGATCACGGCCGAGTTGCGGGACGCAGAGGGGGAGAAATTCCGGAGCCGACTCATCCGCATCGATGGCAAGAAGGCGGAGATCGGCAATCAGATCCAGGCGCAGGCCATCATCGACGATCTCAAGCGCCAGATCTTCGTCGTCCGCCGCATCGAGCACAAGGAGGTATCGCGCAACCCCTCGCCTCCCTTCACGACCAGCACGATGCAGCAGGAGGCGTCCAAGCGCCTGGGCTTCACGGCCAAGAGAACGATGGCGGTCGCCCAGCAGCTTTACGAGGGCGTGGAGCTGGGCCCGGAAGGCAGTGTGGGCCTGATTACGTACATGCGAACCGATTCCACGCGCATTGCGGAAGAAGCCCTTCGCGCTGTGCGGGAATACATCGCCTCCGCCTACGGCACGGATTATCTGCCGAAGGAACCGCGGCGCTTTAAGGTGAAAGCCGGGGCGCAGGACGCGCACGAAGCCATCCGCCCGACCTCCATGGATCGGGAACCGCGCAAAATCAAAAAGTACCTGACGCCCGACCAGTACAAGCTTTACGAGCTGATCTGGAACCGCTTTGTCGCCTCGCAGATGGCGGCGGCGCGGTTCGAACGGGTGACCATCGACATCGAGGCAGGCGAGAAGCCGCTCTATCTTTTCCGAACCACTGGTTCTGTAGTCCTTTTCCGGGGATACCTGCAGGTGTGGGAAGAGATCAGGGACGCCGAGGAGGAGGGAGGGGAGGAAGCGGAAGAGATGGCCGTCCCGCGCAGGATCCGGGAGCAGGAGGTGCTGCGTCTGGTGGATCTTGTGCCCGAGCAGCACTTCACCAAGCCACCTGCGCGATACTCAGAGAGCAGCCTGGTCAAAGAGCTCGATACTCTCGGGATTGGCCGGCCATCCACCTACGCCCTGATCATCAGCACGCTCCTCGATCGTCGCTACGTTGAGCGATCCGGACGGCAGCTTGTGCCCACCCAGCTGGGCCGGCTGGTCAACAAGATCCTTGTGGAGCATTTTCCGGACATCTTCAATGTGGGATTCACCGCTCGGATGGAGGAGCAACTGGACAAGATCGAGTCAGGGCAGGAGAACTTCCTCTCCGTGGTGAAGGCCTTCTATGGGCCCTTCAGTCAGGCGCTCCAACGGATGCAGAACAAGGCAGATTCCCTGCGCGCCTCCCTCACGGAGGACACGAGCGAAACATGCCCTGTGTGCGGCAGCGCCCTGATCATCAAGTGGGGGAGGCTGGGGCGTTTCTACGCCTGTTCGCGGTACCCCGAAGAATGCAGCTTTACCAAAGCGGCCGACGAGGATATTGTCGAAAACGGAGAGGTGTGCGACCGGTGCGGGAGACCCATGATCGTGAAAGTCGGCCGTTTTGGCCGGTTCATGGCCTGCACGGGGTACCCGGAATGCAAGAACACCAAGCCGTACTCCGTCGGAGTACCTTGCCCCCAACAGGGCTGCGACGGCAAGCTGGTAGAGAAGCGCACCCGTCGCGGGAAGCTTTTCTACAGCTGCAGCAATTACCCGAAGTGTACCTTCGCCACGTGGAACAAGCCGGTGGGCATTGAGTGCCCTGCGTGCGGGAATCCGTATTTGGAGGAGCGGAGTTCCCAGCAGCGTGGGGTTTATTACGTTTGCCCTGCTTGCAAGCAGGAGTTCGACCCTGAGACGGTCCAACTTGACGAAGCTGTCGGTTTCGGTTCCTGAGCTATCGCGCTGGCGCCAGGCCTTCTTGCGAAGCTTGCGGGTGGAGAGAGACTACTCTCCCCACACGATCCGGGCTTATGCCACAGACCTGCGTCAGTTCGAGGAGT
Organism: candidate division KSB1 bacterium; assembly: GCA_034506315.1. Taxonomy (GTDB): domain Bacteria; phylum Zhuqueibacterota; class Zhuqueibacteria; order Oleimicrobiales; family Geothermoviventaceae; genus Zestofontihabitans. The sequence continues at coordinate 64,822 of JAPDPT010000009.1, forward strand.
TCTGGAAGGAGAGGGGGCAAGCCGTCCAGTGGGAGCTGTCCCGAGAAGTGGTCCGATCGTACTTCGGGATGCTTGCCCGCAACGGTCTGGACAGCCGCTCCATCGCCCGGAAGATCGCCTGCCTTCGGTCGTTCCTGCGGTTTGTAGTGGCACGCGGCTGGGCGAACGTCAATCCCCTCTCAACCTTGCCTCTTCCGAAATCCCCGAAGAGGTTGCCCCGACACCTCGGTCTCCAAACCGTCCTGGCGGCCCTATCTCTGCCCGACAAGAGGACGCCGCGAGGCATCCGGGACAGCGCGATCCTCGAACTTTTTTACGGCACCGGAATTCGTCTCTCCGAGCTGGCTGAACTACGCCTGGAGAATGTAGACCTCCGGGAGCGTCAGGTTCGCGTCCTGGGAAAAGGCGGCAAGGAGCGCGTTGTTCCCATGGGTTCGTGTGCGGCCCGGGCGCTGGAGGAGTACCTGGCGGTTCGGTCCTCGCTGGCGGCGAACCTTCCCGTAGCCTCAAGCCACGTATTCCTGGGGCCCAAGGGACGGCCGCTGTCACGGCGCACCATCGAACGTATTGTGCGCAAATATCTGGCTCAGGTAGACGACAGTGGCGCCTGGTTTCCCCACGCTCTTCGCCATTCGTTTGCCACGCACCTACTGGACGCAGGCGCCGATCTCCTGGCGGTGAAGGAGCTCCTTGGCCATAGCAGCCTTTCCACGACGCAGATCTACACCCACGTCTCCACGGAACGGCTCAAACAGATTTATCGCCAGGCTCATCCGAGGTCGCGGAGAAGACGGGAGGACCGTTGACGGTACCGACGAAGGCGGCGCGAAGGGAGGTGAGAGGTAAGGCGTAGAAGTGCCGGCCGAAGTCAGGAAGGGGATGTCCACAGCTGTGGCGTCCGGCGGAATCGCATCAGGAGGAGGTTGCGTATGGAATACCGACTGACAGCCAGACATTTCAATCCCTCCGACGGTTTGAAGCAGTACCTGGACAAGCAGCTGAAGCGGCTGAAGAAGTTCTACCAGGGAATCATCGACTGCGAGGTTATCCTCTATCCAGAGAAACTTCTCCAGGTTGCGGAGATTCAGCTAAAGGTGGATGGTGCGCTGCTGACGGCGGTTGAGAAGTCGGACGACATGTTCAAATCCGTGGATCTGGCGGTCGAGAAGATCGAGCGCCAGCTGAAGAAGCACAAAGAGAAGCTTCAAATGCACAACGGCGAGAAGCTCGGAAGGCTCTTCCGAGAGGCCTCTGAGAAGGCCGAGTCTGCAGAATGACGGCAATCGGATGACGCCAGGGTCCCGCGGCCGGGACTCTGGCGTCGTTCCTGAGGAGGGACGAGAGGGAAGATGTCGAAGCTCACGGTCCGCACCCTTTACGAAGATAATCGGGATCGGCTGCAACTCTCGGTGGTCAACGGGGAGTACAGCTTTGAGCGTGTGATCACGGAGCCGGATCTCCATCGGCCAGGCCTTGCCCTCGCGGGGTTCACCGAGGTATTCACCTACCAGCGAATCCAGATCGTCGGCAATACCGAGAGCCGCTACCTGGAGCGCCTGTCGCCGGGCGAACGCGAAAGCATTCTCGAAAAAGTGCTCTCCTTCGCGATCCCCTGCATCATTGTGACGGACAATAACCCGGTGGCACCCGAGTTCGAAAGGATAGCGAGCGAGAAAGGGATCACCCTCTTCCGCACGCCGGTCAACACCACCCAGCTGATGCAACTTCTGAGCGAGTACCTCGACGACCGCTTCGCCCCGCGGCTGATGGTCCACGGTACGCTGGTGGACGTGTACGGAATCGGGGTTCTAATTACGGGTCGAAGCGCCATCGGCAAAAGCGAGGTGGCCCTGGATCTGGTGGAACGAGGCCACCGTCTGGTAGCCGATGACGTGGTGCACATCGTCCGCAAGGCGGACGGCGTGCTCATGGGGACCGCCAGCGACTTGCTCCAGCAACACATGGAAATCCGGGGCTTGGGGATCATTGACGTACGGGCTCTGTTCGGTATCCGCGCCGTACGCATGCAAAAGCGAGTGGAAGTGGAAGTCCACCTGGAGGAGTGGGATTCCAGCCAGGACTACGAGCGGCTCGGACTTGACGAACACTACACCGAGTACCTGGGGGTCAAGATTCCCATCGTCCGCCTGCCTATTTTCCCCGGCAAGAACGTCACCGTAATCGTCGAGGTCATCGCTCTCAACCAGCTGTTGAAGATCTACGGCACGGATTCGGCGAAGGAATTCAGCCAAAAACTGATGCGCCTGATCCAGACGCGACGCGCTTACCTAACGGGGGACCTGGAGTAGCGCGGGCCTCTCTTCTTCATGCCTCGGTAGGCCATCGGGAAAAGGTTCAGTTCGCGGCAGGTCGCCCGTAAGGCGACTAACCCCGGCCGAAAAGGGTGGCCTGGGAGGAAGAGGCCCGTCTATCTGCAGGGACGGAAGTCGCTTAGGGCACAAATTCGAACTCGATCTCCGTGATCCGTGCTCTCCAATAGGGCACGGGCCTACCGTCGATCATCCATTGCACGGCGCCCTCGCGCGGGATGAGAACCCCGTTGACCCGATCGTAATGGGAAAAGAAGCCTTCCCAGGCAGTTTGCACAGGCTTGCCCTGCACGAAGCGATAGCGCGCGTCTGTGCGCACGGAAGAGATGAGTCCGTCCGTACCGAACTCGAATACAAGCTCCGCCACGAGCTCGCCGTCCCTAAGGGAGGCCAGCGCGTGTCGATCGTCCAGTGCGGTCCAAACAATCCCCTGGCCGGGAAGCAAGGCCGTCGGGTACCAGGGCGTCTCTGCAAGGAAGCGCAGAAGCTCACCCTCAGACAATTCCTTTGAAGGGGGTTGGGAGGCGATGGGAACCAGGCCCAAGAGGCTGGCCTCCAGGAGGCCCTGCCCGGCTACGTAGGCATCCACGACCCGGATAAGCAGAGCCGGAAATACCCTTAGGCGTGCGTTCCACACAAATCCCGGTCTCCGGGTTACGACACGCTGGTCCGACTCGAAGGGAACCCAGCGCGCCTTCTCCTGCCCGAGGTTGAACGTCCCTGCGTGCTTGAGCCTGACGCAGGCGATGATCGATGCGCGTTTGGGGAGCACCAGCCGGAGGTACCGTTGGACCGGCGGGGGCAGGAATTCAAGCTCGCTCCACTCTGCGTTGGGCCGTAGAGGGTGGACCCGATTCGATTCAAGGCGGCTCGTAAGGCTTGCTACCTTTGCCTTCCAGCGCCGCGACCCGCCCACGTTGGCCAAGACGAGGATCCCCACCAGGACCAGAAGGGCCCCGCCAAGTTTCTTCAGCATCTTTGTACCCTCCTTCCCGTGACGTTAGGTACGGGCGGCGGCTTTTTCGGCTCGGGCATTGAGTGTCAGCGAAGAGCGGCCGCCGTGCCCTTGGCCGTGCGCTCCTCGCGCGACCGCAGGTACGCCTGGATCCGATCCAGCCCCCGGCGGATGTTCTCGATGGAGTTGGCGTAGCTAAACCGGATGAATCCTTCCGCGCCAGGGCCGAAATCGATACCGGGAGCGACAGCCACAAGGGCCTGCTCCAGAATCTCGGAGGCCAGCTGGTACGAGTCGGAACAGATGTGCCGGGCATCGGCGAGGATATAGAAGGCGCCTTGGGGCTCGCCGTATACCTTGAATCCGATCTCCCGCAGCCTTTGCAGCATATAGCGACGACGCAGGTCGTAGGTCCGCACGGCCTCATCAAGCTCTGGGTGATGCTCGGTGAGGGCCACCACGCCTGCCCACTGGGCAATCGAACTTGCGCACACGAAGAGATTCTGTTGCAGCTTCTGGATGGGGCGAACAAACTCCTCAGGGGCGATGAGGAATCCCAGTCTCCAGCCGGTCATCGCGTAGTACTTGGAAAAGCCGTTGATGACAAAGGCGCGGTCGGTGAACTCGAGGATCGTATGTTCGCGGGCGCCGTAGACGAGGCCGTGGTAGATTTCGTCGGAGATGAGGAAGGGGCCCATGTTCGTGATCTCGGCGACGGCGCCGAGGGTCTTGGCCGACAGAACCCGACCCGTTGGATTGGCTGGCGAGTTGATGATCACAGCTTTCGTGCGGGAGGTCAGAGCCTCGCGGAGAGCCTCGGGATGAAGATCGAAGCCATCCTCGGGCCAGAGGCGTACAGAGCGTGCGACCGCGCTCACCTGGCGCAGAAAGTTCGGATAGCAGGCGTAGCGCGGGTCTGTGATCACCACCTCGTCGCCTTCGTCGACAAGGGCGCAGAGGGCCAGCAGCAGAGCCGGAGACGTCCCCATCGTTACGATCACCCGGTCCGGCGAGAGCGCCACCCCGTAGCGGCGCTGGTAATGCTCGGCGATGGCTTCCCGGAGCTCAGGGATGCCCAAACTGTGCGTGTAGTGCGTTTTGCCGCTTCGAATGGCTTCGATCCCAGCCTGGCGGATCCTCTCGGGTGTGTCGAAATCGGGCTCGCCGATCTCCAGGTGAATGATGTCTTTGCCCTGCCTCTCCAGCTGCTGGGCTCGCTCCAGCACATCCATTACGATGAACGGAGAAATGCTCCGCGCCTTCTGAGAAACCATGGCCTCCTCCCTACAGCTCTCCAAAAAGTGGCGCCAATATAGCACATTTGGACTTCCGGAGCAAAGTCCTTCTGGCCTCTTCTCATTCGGGCCAGGAGCGATCTCATGGGTCCACCGCAAGCTGGACGTGAGGTAAGTTCAGCCTGCGGACCTACAAGAGGACACGATTTGGTGTCCTTCCCTCGTTCCGGGCGACGATTCTTCCCCGTCTGGCGGCTTGTGTGCGGGAAAAGCATTGCTTTTGAGGGGGTGGATCTTTATATTCCGCGGCGATGAAGACGAGTGTAGCGGTGGTGGTTCCGGCATACCGGTGCCGGGCCCAGGTGGCGAGGGTGGTGGGGGAAGTCAAGCAGGCGTTCCCGGGAGCCGTGACCATTGTAGTGGACGACGGTTCCGGTGACGGCACTGGGGAAGCGGCCCAAAAAGCCGGAGCCTACGTTCTTTCTCACGCGCGGAACCAGGGGAAGGGAGTCGCGGTCCGCACGGGCCTCGCGGAGGCAGTGCGCAGGGGCGCAGAAATCATCGTTACGCTCGACGGAGATGGACAGCACCGTGCGGAGGATGCTGCCCGCCTGGCAGCGCTGGTCGAGCGAGCGGCCGCAGACCTCGCCGTGGGCAACCGAATGGGTGATCCCCGAGGAATGCCGTGGGACAGAAGGCTGAGCAATCGGCTGTCTTCCCTGGTCGTTTCGATCGCCTGCCAACGATGGGTCCCGGACAGTCAGTGCGGATTACGGGCTCTTTCGGCTCGTCTCGCGAAGGGGCTTCCCCTTACAGCGGAGCACTTTGAGATCGAGACAGAGATGCTCCTGGCCGCGGCGAAGGCGAAGGCACGGGTGCAAAGCGTCCCCGTGCAGAGCATCTACCCGGAAGGCGAGGATCAGCCCGCGAGCAACATCGCGCGTCTGCGCGATACGCTGCGCTTCCTGCGGTTGTTGATCCTCTTCTTCCTTCGCTGGGGCTGAGGATCCACGCGCCGCCCGGGTCGCGTGCACGAATTGGAACTCGACGGAATGGTAGATCAACTGGTCCAGTGGTTTTCGGGTCTGCCGAAAACGTGGATAACGGCTCTTCTTTCGATGTTGCCGGTGACCGAGCTCAGGGCGGCGATTCCCTGGGCGCTGGCAGGGCCACCGTACGGAGGCGGCCTACCCTGGTACGAGGCCCTTGCCTTCGCGGCGCTGGGCAACATGGTTCCGGTAGTACCCCTATTACTGCTACTGGAACACGGGTACCATAGGCTCAAGAGACACCCCTGGTGGGACAGGGCCTTCGAAAAGGTACTCGCTCGTACGCGTCAGAAAGGCAAGGTGGTCGAGAAGTACCGCGCTTTGGGCCTCGCGCTTTTTGTAGGGGTTCCATTGCCAGGAACGGGGGCATGGACGGGCGCGTTGGCGGCGTTTGTCTTTGGGATCCCATTCCGGTACGCGCTTCCGGCAATCGCCGCCGGCGTGCTGATCGCAGGGATTGTGGTGACCTTGGCGAGCCTGGGGATTATCGGTGTCTTCCGTGCGATCTGAGCTGGGTCGGAACGCGAGTTGTCGCAGGGTAGCCAACAACGCGAGGGCGGGCCACCAAGAAGTTCAAGGATGCGGGGCGTAGCGCAGCCCGGTCAGCGCGCTTGCTTCGGGAGCAAGAGGTCCCCGGTTCAAATCCGGGCGCCCCGACCAGAAAGTGAAGAGGGTGCGAGACGCCCTAACCGGCGGAGAGGAGAGACGAAAGTCTCTCCTTTTGTGTCTGAAGCGATCTTGATCTGAGCAGGAGGGGTGATTGACCCATGCCGAGAGCCAAAGACGCCTATCCTTACTCCGAGATCGAGAAGAAGTGGCAGAGCTGGTGGGAGAAGGAGCGGGTCTACGAGACGGACATGACGCGCACCGAGAATAAGCTGTACGTGCTCGTCATGTTCCTCTACCCTTCGGCTGATCGTCTTCACATCGGCCACTGGTACAACTATGGCCCTACCGATACCTTCGCCCGATTCAAGCGGATGCAGGGATACAATGTCTTCGAGCCCATCGGATACGACGCCTTTGGTCTGCCGGCCGAGAACTACGCGATCAAGATGGGGATCCACCCGGCGATCAGTACCGCGGACAA